>CAYTSL010000520.1:0-1500 GCA_964440415.1 uncultured Flavobacteriaceae bacterium | reverse complement strand
TTAGCATTTGTTTTAATTTAATTCTTCTTCCAATAAATTAATCAAACCACTTAACTCAATTTCAGCTTGCTTATACAATCCATCTTTTTCTACTCCAAGTTTTATCATTAACTCAATATCATTATGGAATTTGTAGTCATATAATTGCTCAGGCATCATTACTTGAAACGGTTTTATTCTCAAATATTTGGTAATCTTTGGTATAATTGTAAACATAATTTGTTCATGACTTTTCTCTAATCTATTAATGTAATTGTAGTGTAATCCAAGGTTTTGCAAGCGTCTCAAAATTTCCTTATTTGTTATTATTTGTAATTTACCACTCGTAGCCAATTTGTTGTAAGCCGATTCTTCATTATTGAAATCTGAAAAATTGGTTAGCTCAGTTGCTATAATTGCCAAAGTATCTATCAACTGCCTCTGAGGATCATTTAAGATTATTTCACTTGCGCGATTATATCGTGCCATATACTTATTATTATATATACGATTACCCTGGATTCCAAATAAATCAGTTTGTAATTCCTGTATTAGGTCACTATATAAATTTTGTTCTACTTTTTCTAAGTCTTTTGATTGTTTCCAGTTATTTATAGACACAGCAATCAAAATTCCAATTACAACAAGCATAATTTCTCCTATTGCGTAAACAAGATATTTTTTGAATTTATTTTCTTTCAGCATTTGTTGTCTTGTTTTTCGGAAGAACTTTATCATTTGTTATTTTTTTAAATAAATGCCAACAAATTAATAAACTCCTTTAGGGAGTTTATCTCCATTATATATATCTAATATAGGGAGTTTATTCAGAGAATTGAAAGTACTTGACTTACAACTAAAGTAAAACCTCATAAATAAACTGACGTGATTGTGTAGGATGTTGGGGTCTGATTTTTTATTCAGCTGGGATCGAGCGTAATTACTTATAGCCATTGATAGCTGCCGTTTCACTTTTTCTGTCTAGTCTTCATTAAAAAAAAACTAAATATATTTTATACTCTTTTGGAAATGATTAGCACATATGGAAATTACCCTATGCTCACGCATCAATTTGTAAAGAAATGAGCAATTGCTATACAGCTACTTCCATTGACAAAATAATAGGTTCCAGTACAGTATGCCTATCTTTAGCCTCCTGAGTTTTTGGATCATTCAAGATTGCTCCAAGTTTTTCCATATCTGTTACTTCCATAACCAAAATCACCGAATTAGGATCACTTTGATCCTGAAATGTTTTAAAGCTAGAAACGGCTGGAGCAAATACATTCACTCGGTCTTCATGACCTTTCATCCATGTTTCAAAATCTTTTACCCTGTGTCTCGTTACTAATGTTGTCATATTTTTTTTATTTAAAATTAAAGAATTAATAAATCTAATAAAAATAAACTTAATTCAAAAATTAATTTCGTTTCCAGTAAATTTTGGGAATGGCAACTACCGTCTTGGCTAAACATACTTAATGCAATGTACTTTAGCGATTGTTAGCATTTGTTTTTATT
>CAYTSL010000519.1:0-1505 GCA_964440415.1 uncultured Flavobacteriaceae bacterium | reverse complement strand
AGACATGATACGGAATTTCAACCCTTTTGCATCGGCAGGAACTTTCAAAGGTTGACTGGATGAAAGCTGCTTCATACCATTATGAAGATATCCTAAACCAACCAGTCCTTTTTTCTGCAGGGAGGCGAGAAGTTCATGGCCTTTGTCACTGCTTTGAAATTTTTCAGCCACCGTCATATCCTTAAAGAGAAAAGGAAGGTCAAAAATCTGCAATTTTTTTGTATAACGGGAAAACTTGGAAAGTGCAGGCGCAGCCATCTGTACATCACCAAGCAGCATAGCTTCAAGCACCTTATTGTCACCGAAAAGCTGAGAGTTAGGAAAAACTTCGACCTGAACCTTACCCGCCAGACGCTCAGCAACCAGGTCTTTAAACTTGTTGGCCATCTGTCCCTTTGGTGTGTTTTCTGCAACAACGTGGGAAAATTTGATGGTAACAGGGGCAGCAAGAGCGGATCCACCAACCAGCATAGTAGAAAGTGCAGCTGTAACGACAAGCGTTGTAATCTTTCGTAACATACGTTCCTCCAAAAATTAGTATTAACTTCTTTGCGTTGAACTGACAACAACAATAAAAAATATATGTATCATTTGTGTCAAGAGTATCCATCCTTGAACAAAATAGATATTGCAAAGATGGAACCAATTCTAGAAAAAAAAGAAAGGACGGAAAAACAAGGGGTAATTCATATGAAAAGAAAAACTTCCAGTGAAAATGGGTGGAAATACGCCACTTTTATTTTGTCAATGGGTGAAAATATGACACTGGCTACTTATAATCACTCTTATCAAGACCATGCTTTCTCATTTTGTCGTAAAGAGTTTTTCGTGGAATAGCAAGGGTTGTCATGACTTCTTTAATACTGCCATTTGCACCTGCCAGGGCCTGCTCAATGAGGCTTCTCTCAAAACATTCAACCTGTTGAGGAAGGGATTGAGGCTGATCTTTATTCTGTCCGGATAGAAGTTTCTCCAGCGAATAATCAAACTGATGACCAAGAAGTACATAACGCTCTGCAAGATTTCGTAACTCCCGCACATTTCCCGGCCATGAATAAGAAAGCAGGGTCTGCATTTGTGAACCGCCTGGGGTTGGTACTTCCTGTTGGTATCTGTGGCCCGCCACAAGGAGAAAATGGTGGAACAGCAACGCTATATCCTCTCTTCTGTCGCGTAAAGGGGGGACTTCCAGACATACTACGTTGAGTCTATAGTAAAGATCTTCCCGAAAATCACCTTTCTCAGCAGCTGAGAGCAGATCAACTTTTGAGGCTGCAACAACACGCAGATCAAGGGGGATTAGTTTATTGGAGCCAAGCCTCTCCAAAGATCTCTCCTGAAGAACACGAAGGAGATTAATTTGCACTCGAATCGGCATGGATTCAATTTCATCAAGGAGCAGGGTTCCGCCATTCGCATGTTCAAATTTTCCGATTCTCTTGGTTTTTGCATCGGTAAAGGCTCCAGCTTCGTGTCCAAACAGTTCACTCTCCATGATCGATTCA
>CAYTSL010000518.1:0-1505 GCA_964440415.1 uncultured Flavobacteriaceae bacterium | reverse complement strand
ACCTTGGAAAGGTTTGGGGATTTTTATGTCAGAAGCGGTTATGGACAGTGAAGCAGCGGTAGAGCCCGGCGGTAAAGCGGGGCTCGTCAACGACTTCTCCAGAGACAAGCAGGTGTTCGGCGTGCCCTGGGGCAAGGCGATGATGTGGATCTTCCTGCTCAGTGACACATTTATCTTCAGCTGTTTCCTCGTTGCTTATATGTCGGTGCGCATTGCGACCACTGATCCGTGGCCGAACCCGAGCGAAGTGTTCGCATTGCAAGCGTTTGGGCATGATGTGCCACTGCTACTCATCGCCATCATGACGTTTGTGCTCATTACGTCCTCAGGTACGATGGCGCTCGCTGTAAACATGGGTTATCGGAAGAATCGCAAAGCCACGTTCTGGTTGATGGTTGCGACTGCTCTACTCGGTGTAACCTTCGTCAGCATGCAGGCCTACGAGTGGACCAAGTTGATCTCGGAGGGCGTCAGACCCTGGGAGAACCCGTTCGGCGCAGCGCAGTTTGGCTCCAGCTTCTTCATGATTACCGGCTTTCACGGTATGCACGTATCGGCGGGTGTAATCTATCTTCTGGTCATCGCGAATCGTGTCCGCAATGGTTATTACGAAAAGCGCGGCGGCAAGTACGAGATCGTCGAGATCACCGGGCTGTATTGGCACTTTGTCGATCTCGTCTGGGTATTCATTTTCGCATTATTCTATCTCTGGTAAGAAACGTCAGGAGTCGTATGCATGGCTAGTGCAGAAGGACAGCAGCACCCTTTAAAGATCTACTACATCATGTGGGGCTCTCTATTCGTCTTGAGTGGGTTTTCCTACGCAACGGATTTTATGGATGATGGCGCACTACGGACCTTTTTCATTCTTACCTTCATGATGATGAAAGCTGGCGGCATCGTCTGGATATTCATGCACATGGGATGGGAAAGAACGGCTTTGAAGCTCGCGATTCTTGGCCCACCGGTCGCGATTATGGTCCTGATCTGGTTGATGTCGATGGAAGGACTCTACGTAGAGGAAACACGCCTCGAGAATTATGGTGAGAGCACCTTCGTGCCGCAGGAAGTGCATCACGGTGCTGCGAAAGATGAGGAGGCTGGCCACTGATTGCTATCGAGGCATTTATCTCCCTCATGGCTCGCGGGGCTGCGCTTTACTTCGGTCGACAAACACCTCGATAGCAATCAGTTACTCCGCTGTTCTGCTAAGGTACGGGGATGGGCAGAGCAATCATTGCAGTACTGGATTCTTTTGGCGTCGGCGCTACCGCTGACGCTGATAAGTTTGGCGATGTGGGCGCCGATACTTTCGGACATATCGCTGCAGAACGTGCTGCGTCAGACGCCGGCGAACTACAACTTCCGAATCTTGCAAAGTTAGGTCTGTTTCATGCGGGCCGTGACAGTACAGGCAGTTTTGCTGCCGGTGCTGACGAGAATGTTGATGTTGTCGGCGCTTACGGTTTCGCCGCAGAGCTGTCTAGCGGCAAAGATACGCCGAG
>CAYTSL010000517.1:0-1508 GCA_964440415.1 uncultured Flavobacteriaceae bacterium | reverse complement strand
TACCTCTGCGGTTTATGACGTTTACTTTAGCTTGTTCAATGCGACGGAGATTAATCTTAGCCTCTTAGCTTATACCTTGGCGATTGAAACCCTTTTTATCTACCTTAAATCTTCTCCAATAGAAATTCCAGTATGGATGGAAGCTATGGAAGACTTTATTTAAAAACAATTTTTTTACAAATTCTGAGAAATGGCTGGAATACATTTGATGCTAGCACTTATCAATTCCAAATTAAATCACTTTTGGCGTTCTAAAAAATCCAAGACCATTATATTGAATTGACCTGGATTTTCTCCCTGTAGTCCATGGGACGCTTTTGGCAATATTTTTAGTTCATTATTCGGCAGGAGAGTAACTAAAGTGTCCACGATTTTGCCAAAAAATCGAGGAGAATATTCTCCGTTCAACAATAATGTGGGAATTTTTAATTGCCTGACCTCACTTGCCGAAACGGGTGTCCAACTATCCGTAATTAATAACCCTTCCGATTCGGTTGTATTCATTAGCCAGCGTTTTCGAACCTCCTCAGGAACCGAGCCATAGACTTCCTTACTGCCCATTACACCTGCCACAAAAGTTGCTACGGCCGAATCTTTTTGCTGCCGGGCAAAGAACTCACCTGCGGGGTTCAAAACATCAATTTGAAAATCGTCTATTAACGAATCCCCTTGTATGGAGCTTGCAATCAAGGGTTGGGCGGGAGGCTCGCCTAGCACCATACTATTTACTAATTCTGGATGGTCAATTGCCGTTTTCAGAACGGTGTAACCTCCCCAAGAGTGGCCTACAAGATGTGCCGGGCCAAGATCCAAGGTCTCGATTAGCTGGGCAAGATCTTTTGCATGTTGAGCTGCAGAGTAATCAAGCGTATCGGACAGAGGCTTGGCATTTGGCCAAGCATAACGCCTACTATAGGCAATGACTCGATACTTGGTTGCGAATGTATCCAATTGTGCTTCCCATACCCGGTAATCGCCAATACTGCCATGCACAAATACCACAGGCTCTCCTTTACCAATATCCAAATAATGTAGGGTATTGCCATTGATGACTATCGGTTTAAGTTCATAAGTATTGGGTTGAATTTGAATTGCTCTTGAAACAGGTTTTGCTTCCCGACATGCAAAAAAACCTATCGAGGAAATTAGAAGAAGTAATTTTATTTTTCTCATGGTTTCAATTATTAAATCATGTTTTTTGATGCTTCAAGTTTAAAATTTTACCGATTAACAATTACGATAATCAATTATCCTATCTAATAATTCTTTTCCGAATCCATTCGTAAACCAAGATATAAGATATTTTCCGCAACATAAATATACAAAATCCTATAAAGTCCTATAAGACTTAGACAATAGAAATCTAGCACTAGATAGTTATTATATGGAGAATTGTTATTTGAATATTTAAATCTTAGAAGTAACTCATATTTGTTTATAATTCAGGTTATTTAATTTCGTATCAATAGCCATTAGGAGGTATTTATTACTATGGGGGGAAAGTAAAG
>CAYTSL010000516.1:0-1509 GCA_964440415.1 uncultured Flavobacteriaceae bacterium | reverse complement strand
CTTAAAGAGATTACTCAAAACACCAATAGAGAAGGTACATCACTAAAATTTGCATTGGCCAGACTGATTGAAAAAAAAGAAATTGTAAGTCTGAGAAAAGGATTTTATTTAATTATTCCGCCAAGATATTCCAAGCAAGGACAACTCCCCATTCAGTTATATATCGACAAACTATTTAAAAGCTTAAATCGAAATTATTATTTAGGATTTTATTCGGCAGCAAAATTTCATGGTGCCAGTCATCAACAAATTCAGAAAGAGTATGTAATGATTGAAAAACCAAAATTGAATGATATTGAAAAGAAAAGCTTAAACATGCATTTTTTCACTTCCTCAAATTGGTCAAACAAAAATATTCAAGAAAAAAAGTCTGACGCAGGGATTTTTAAAATATCTAGTCCAGCATTAACAGCTGTAGATTTAATTCATCATCAAACCAAATTAGGTGGAATAAACAGGATGTTATCCATTTTAGAAGAATTAACGGAAGAAATAACACCAAACGACATTGCAGTACTATTGACTTGGTATACACGCAAAAGTACTTTACAACGCTTAGGATTTTTACTGGAAGAATTGCAAGCGGAGGAAAAACTGAGTCAACCAATAATAGAACACCTCCAAAAATCTAAATTTTTCCCAGTGTTACTCAGTCCAAAATCCAAACAAAAGCCAGGTGCTGTGGACAATCCTTGGAAAGTAGATGTAAATATACAAATGGAAAACGATTTATGATTGCTAAACCCTTCATAGCACAATGGCAAGATTATGCTCCTTGGAAGCAGTTTTATCAGGTAGAACAAGACTTGGTAATTAGCCGTGCATTAATAGAGATATTCTCAGATGAATTTCTCAGAGAAAATTTAGCTTTTAGAGGTGGCACAGCATTACATAAACTGTACTTAAATCCTGCTCCCAGATACTCTGAGGATATTGACTTGGTTCAAATTAAAGCTGGACCTATTAAGCCAATAATGGAACGAATCAAAGAAGTGATTACCTTTTTTGAAGAACCCCGAAAAACCCAAGTAAAAGGTCATGGAGCAAAAGTCTTGTACCGTTTTACTTCAGAATATGAAGAAATCCGATTACGCTTAAAATTAGAAATCAACTGTAAAGAACATTTCAATGTATTGGATTGGGTGGACTTCCCTTTTGAAGTGGAAAGTGAATGGTTTTCTGGAAAAGCAGGAATAAGAACATATAGTATCAACGAACTTTTAGGAACAAAGTTGAGAGCACTTTACCAAAGGAGTAAAGGTCGTGATTTATTTGATTTGGATTATTCCAGATTAAATATGGATTTAGACATTGACCAAATTATTCAATGCTTTAAGGAATACACGACTTTTGTAACTGGCAATAGACCTCCAAGCCACAAAGAGTTTTTACTCAATATCGAAGAGAAAGAAGCAGACCCTGACTTTACAGGAGATATGGAAGCCTTATTAAGACCGGAAATAGATTACAATCAAGAAGAAGCATTTACTTGGTTAAAAAGCCAAATAA
>CAYTSL010000515.1:0-1518 GCA_964440415.1 uncultured Flavobacteriaceae bacterium | reverse complement strand
TTGGGCATCGGGTGGTTCGCCTCCAGGCGAGTGAAATCTCTCGGCGATTATATCGCGGCGGGAAAGCGGCTGGGGTTTCTTCCGGCCGCCCTTTCGGCGCGAGCCACCGGTGAATCAGCCTGGCTGCTGCTGGGGCTCACCGGGATGGGCGCCGCGATCGGCCTCCAGGCGTTCTGGGTGGTGGTCGGCGAAGTCGTGGGCGTGGGCATCGCCTGGCTCGCGATGAACCGGCGATTTAATCGGCTCACCACGAAATACGGCGCTCTTACAATTCCCGATTACCTGGAGGCGCGATTTCGAGACACTTCTCATTCGCTAAGGCTCGTTTCCGCATGCGCCCTGGTCGTATTTGTCATGATTTATGTCAGCGCCCAGATCGACGCGACGGCGACCGCATTCAACAGCTTCCTGGGTTGGAACTACCTCACCGGCGCGGTGGTCGGGTTCAGCGTCGTCGTCATTTACATCGTGGCTGGCGGATTCCTGGCCGTGGTCTGGTCGGATGTTTTCCAGGGTACATTGATGTTCATCGGTCTCGTGACCATCCCGATGATCGGTCTCTTTTACGCCGGCGGTTGGAACAACGTTGCCGACGGGCTCGTGGCGCAAGATCCCGGTCTGATGTCCATCTGGGGACCGGCCGGATTGACGCTGAACAACCTTCTGGCAATCGTGGCGCTTGTTTCGATCGGCCTGGGATTCCTCGGCTCGCCACAGGTTTTTGTTCGCATCCTGGCGCTCAAATCTGAAGGCGAGGTCAAGAAGGGCGCCATCGTCGCGATCTTCTACACCACCCTGACCGATTGCGGAGCTGTCCTGATTGGAATGATCGGGAGACACCTTCTCATGGGGCCGCAAGATTCCCTGGTCGCCGTCCTCGGGGCCAATGGACAAGACGTCCTTCCCTTGATCGTTGAAATCCTCATTCCAGTGACCCTCATCGGCCTCGTCATTGCCGGGGTCCTATCAGCCGCGATGTCGACGGTCGATTCCCTGCTGATGGTCGCCGCGAGTTCCGTCGTCCGCGACGTTTACCAGAGGATCCTGAATCCATCGCTGCCCGATGAAAGCCTGGTGAGACTATGCCGGTTGACGACCGTTGTGCTGGCCATGGGTGCTTTTGCACTCGCGATGACGGTCGCCTACGCCATTCCCGAGCGGACTGTCTTCTGGTTCATCGTCTTTGGCTGGTCCGGGATCGCCGCGACGTTTTGTCCAACCATGATTCTGTCCCTTTTCTGGAAGCGATTTACCCGGCGAGGCGCTCTTGCCGCCATGATCTCGGGATTTCTCGCCGTGCCGTTTTTCAAGTTTGTGATGCCCGCACTGCCCGGCGCCACCGGCGAGGCTTTTGCAAACCTCGAGGAGATGTTCCCGGCCTTCGTGGTCGGCTTTGCCGCCGGCATCCCGGTCAGCCTTTTTGACCGAAAGGGCCAACTGGCGCTCCAAGGAATCGAGGCCGAATTGAAATCTCAATCGGACTGACGTGGCCGTAAATGGGCTCAGATTTCAGATATA
>CAYTSL010000514.1:0-1523 GCA_964440415.1 uncultured Flavobacteriaceae bacterium | reverse complement strand
CTATGCATGCATAGTATTTTTTTATATATTTGTATTATGCAAAAAGAGCTTTTCAAAAAAAACAAGATTCTATACTTGTGTTTTTTAAATACAATGTAAAATTTCTTTCCATAATTAAAGAATCCAAAAAATTTAGATGGAATGTTACAATGAAATATTGGCATGGTACTTTCTCACTGGAGAATTTGCAATTACTTAAACACTCTTTTAAAAACATTGCAGATATATCTGTAGATCCTTCTGTTTTTGAAACACCAATACAGCCATTAATAAGAAAAAATCGTATAATATCGGAAAAGAATAAAGTTATAATACGTGCTTTTATATCATATTTAAAGGGTAAACGATATAGTGAAAGTACAATAAAAACTTATTTCACTTTCATTGCTGATTTTTTTGATTTTATAAATGATAGTCCTTTAAAAGATTTAACCAACAGGGATGTGGAAAGATTTATTGAAGAAGTATTTATCCCAAGAAGGTACAGTATTAGTACCCATAGACAATTTATTAGTGCCCTTAAATTATTTGTAGTGTTTTATCCAAATAGCAATATTGAAAACCTTTCTTTGTCTAGACCAAAAAGATCGATGTTTTTGCCCATCGTACTATCAAAAGAAGAGATCATAGATATACTTAGGTATACAAAAAATTTAAAACATAGGGCTATTTTAGCAATGATATATTCTGCAGGGCTACGTATAAGCGAACTTTTAAATTTACAATTAAAACATATTGATATTGATAGAAGGCAAATAATTGTAAAAAACAGTAAAGGACGTAAAGATAGAAATGTAATTTTAGCGAAGAGTTTCATTCCCCTTATGTTGAATTACCTAAACACATACAACCCTAATATATTTTTTACTGAAGGTAAACCTTCTCAAAAATATAGTGCTGAAAGTATAAGAGCATTTTTGAAAAGATCTTGTAAATCAGCAAACATTACAAAGAAAGTTACACCGCATACATTAAGGCATAGTTATGCCACACATTTATTAGAAAACGGAATTGATTTACGGTATATTCAGGAACTATTAGGTCATGCAAAACCAGAAACAACAATGTTATATACCCATGTTACAAAAAAAGATTTATTAAATATAGAAAGTCCCTTGGATGTTGCATTAAAAAATTTAGTGAAGGGAGATCACAGCAATAATAACATCAGGCTATCCGAGAATTACTAATATTAATTTGTTAAATTAGGTAAGTGATGGTTTTTAAATCTATTTCTAAGAAATACAATCAAAATAATAATAGCATTTACATATCTTTGAAATAATTGAAAAATTGAATACCCTAAATTTATAATTATGAACGCGGATAACCATAACAGTTTATTACGTTTATCCAGTATCACAAACCGATAAACGTTATATTATATAAGGATATAACCAGTTGTGCAACATATGAGAAAAACCGAACGACATAACAAAAAGAGAAATCGATTCTCAATTGTTTTTCCAATTCTGACAATAATTGGAATTGGAATCTTGTTCTCGTTTTCATCATTTTACGAA
>CAYTSL010000513.1:0-1528 GCA_964440415.1 uncultured Flavobacteriaceae bacterium | reverse complement strand
AATAGTCCAGAAGGCTGCAGCGCTGCCGATGATATAGGGTGGAACTATTGAGATCCACACCATTTTGGGCATATTGATGCGACTAATAATACGTTTACCCAGTGCAATGGTTGAAAATACGCAGGCGATGAAGAAAAGTTGACCGATCTCGACACCGACATTGAAGAACAGTAAGGCCGTGGGAATCGATGAATGGGGCATACCAATTTGCGCTAACGCCCCGGCAAACCCCAGGCCATGCAACAGGCCGAAGATGAACGCGACGACCCAGGGATACTTCTCTGTAAGGCCAGGATTCCCTGATCGGCTGTGAATGATTTCAGAGGCGACAAACATAATGCTCAGTGCGATTGCTGCCTCAACGGGTGGCCCTGGTACCTGAACCAGTCCCAGTGTTGCCCCGGCCAGGGTGAGACTGTGAGCAAGGGTAAAGGCGGTGACGGTTACAATCAGGCGATGCGCACCTTTTACCAGAATCAGCAGGGCAAGAACGAACGTGAGATGGTCGATACCTTCAAGGATGTGTTTGAAACCAAGTACGAGGTAGGTGCGGATCACATCAAACTGGCTTGGTATCTCGGGAATTGTGAAGGAGGAATCCCCCGGAGTCAGGCGGCGTGATTCAGAGGTGCCGTCGGCAAAGTCGAAGCGGATAAGCACATCGGTTGATGTCTGGTCAAGTCCGTCGATCCTGATTACGCCACCTTCAAGTCCGCCTGCGCAGCGTGTGCTCCAGCGTGCAAGGTATGCCATACCATCCCAGACTGATTGCGGTGGTTTCGTCTGGTCACAATTCTCAGGCAACACAGCAGAAATTGCCATGGGTTTTCCACGGCTCGCAGGTTTTTTCCATAAGATCGAATATAGATCAGTGTCGACCAGCTGGAGTTCAAGATAACCTGGTTGCAGTGCATGACCATAAGAAGTAGTAGCAAAACCGGTTATGCTGATGAGAAATACTGCCAGTACGAATAATTGTCCCCGTACAGACAGCATTAGCGTCTCTCCTTACCTGCAGTTTTGCCTGTATTTTCGCTGCGGTGAATTTTGACGGTGTAATGACTGCGCCTTTTGGTATAGTCCTGTGCGCGATTCTCTTTTGCTTTAGCCGTTTGCCAGTTTTTCAATACGGCGGTGTGCACTTCTGCCAGTGGCGGCATACGGCCAGGAACCCCGTCAAGCGTACGTACCAGATGTGTGCCGTAAACGGATGTGACAGGCCCAGCCCATTTTCCTGGCTCAAGCTGAGCGATCTGACTGTGAAATCCCTTGCCAAACACACTGTCAATTGCGTCCGGTCGTGACAGTTTGAGCTGTGAGGGCAGAAGTGTATGCTGACCCAGTGTGTTCGGATCTTTTGCCGGTTGTGAATGGAGTGTCTTCAGGGAGTGTGAAACGGTGTGATTGGACGGAGTCTTGCCAAGATAGATTTGCTCAAAAGCAAGGCGGGGTTCACTGCTGTAGTCCTGCTTATTTGCTGTGAAATAGGCCTCCAGTTCGCTTGGGGAGGGGTTCTGCAGGTAGCTGC
>CAYTSL010000512.1:0-1530 GCA_964440415.1 uncultured Flavobacteriaceae bacterium | reverse complement strand
TGGTTCCCTCAGAGCGGACCGGAGCAACGAGCAGGTCGCGCTCATGCTGGAGAAGCAATTCGGAATCGAGGAAAATGTCCTGATCAATACGATGCAGTTTGAGAAGATGGACTACAGCGACAAACAGAGAGACTTCATCAGGGCCACTGCCAGTGCTGCTACGACGGGATGGAGCCATGTGCCGCTGCGCGAGCTGTGGCAGCCGGGCCGGATGGCGAAATGGTGGGCGGCATTCGCGGTGCTGATGGTGGCTTGGATCGCCTACAGTGTGCTGGCGCCTGGCTACTTGACGAACGCGTTTTCCCGCTATGCCTTCAGCTTCTCCGATGCACCACCTGCGGCAGCCGCTTCGCTGATCATGACTCCGGCAGAGGATCTGACCATTGCCGAATACGAAGACCTCGAGGTCTCTCTGGATGTGAGCAAATTTGCCGGCGGGGAACCACTGATGGTCTATCCCGCCATCGTCTACCGCGACGGTGTGGGCAAAGTTGCCAACGATGGCACTGACGGCGCCGAAGTTAAAATGCGGCCGGTCGTCGGTAACCCAAACCTGTACCGGTACACCTTCGAGACCGTTCGTCGGAGTTTCTCTTTCCGCATCTTCGTTGATGGCACCTATACCCGCAGCGTGCAGGTGACGGTGAACGCCGCGACCAAGATCGTCGAATCGACATTCACCATTACGCCACCGGCCTATGTGGCCCAACCGCAGCGGCAGCAAAGCGGCCCGCCCTACCCGGTGAAGTGTCTTCCTGCGAGCCAGTTGGAGGTGCTCGTCAAATTGGATCAGCCCGTCGAGTCTCTGAGCTGGCAGTGGCCGGCCGGGACCGTCCAATTTCAGGATGCTGGCGACCAGGTCTGGAAGGGCACCGTCGAGGTGGGGGAGAGCGGCGGAAGCTACGACCTGATCGCGGTGGTCAAGAACCTGCCGGATCCGATCGTCCTGAGCAGCGGTAGTGTCCAGCTCAAGACCGACCGCAAGCCCGAAGTCAACTATGTGGACATGGAAATGAGTCATGTTGTCAATCCGGGTGCCACACTCCCGTTGCGATTTGAAGGCAAGGATGACTATGGCATGCAGGACATGAAACTGACGCTCCGCAGCGCCAAAGTCGGCGCTCAACCCGAAGCGATTCGGGATTGGAGCTTCGGCGCCGCACCCGGTGAGCAGGGGCGGATTGAGAAGCGAATGGATCTAAAAATTGATGCCAGCGTCTTCGAGCCGGGGAACAAGTATTATCTTGAAGTTCATGGCAACGACTTTTGTCCGACCACGGACAGCGGGGTTTCGCGAGCATTGCTGGTCACGGTGAAGAATCTGGATGCCAAACTTGCTGCCGACGACGAGTCTGGCTTGAAAGATCTTTACGCGGCCTTGGAGCGAGCCATCGTGCTCCAGAAGCAGGCGCTCGAGGGAACCCAGAACCTGTCGGTGAATATGGATGGTGTCTGGTTGGATGTGAATCGTGTGAAACGCGAGGATAAAGACATCCAGTCGGATCTGGATGCCCACCGTGAAAGAATTTT
>CAYTSL010000511.1:0-1537 GCA_964440415.1 uncultured Flavobacteriaceae bacterium | reverse complement strand
GATTCAGATTTTGTTGTCGTAAACAACTCAAAATGAATAGTATCTTTATCTACATCATTCTCTAAAAGCACATCCTTAACAGTATTTATCATCTGTTCTGGACCACAGATATAAAATTCATCAATTGATATGTGCTTGTATTTGTTTTTAAGAATAAAATTTACAGTGCTTTTTTCTATTCTCCCAAAAAGAGCATTTTCTTCATCAGATTGACTAAAAACCAATTGCAGATTAAACCTATCTAAATATTTATGATGAAGTTCAAGTATCTCATTAAAAAAAATGGTTTCTTTTGGAGTTTTATTGCCATAAATTAACACAATAGAACTTTTAAGCTCTTGAGTTAAAACAGTTTTAATAATACTCATAATAGGAGTTATTCCACTCCCAGCGGCAAAAGCTACAATAGTACGTGATTTTTCATTGTTGGGTACAAAAACGAACCGACCATTTGGAGGAGCCACATCCAAAACATCATTTACCTTTAAAAGACGGTTAGCAAATTTTGAAAAAGTACCTTTCTCAACTTCCTTAACTGCAACTTTTAGTTCACCTGATTTTGGTGTTGAGCATATAGAATAATCTCTCCTAATTTCTTCTCCATTTATCATGGCTTTTAAAGTGAGATATTGCCCTGCTAGAAACTTGAATTTATCTTTTAATTCTTCCGGAACACCAAAGCTAATGGTTACACATTTATCTGTTTCGTGTTGTATATCTTTAACGTTGAGTTTATAAAATTGAGACATGAAATATTTTTTTCCAAAAGTAATGAACTTAACCCTTATTTAAGTTTTGTTTGTAACAAAAAGTGTATTAATATTACTAATTAAAAAATCATTTCCTATAAAACATGATAAAGCATTTTATAAACCTTGAATGGAAATCTCTTTTCAGGTCAGCAAGTTTTGGAAAAAGTGTCGCATTAAAAATATTCATGGCGTTTTTAGCCTTGTATTTTATCGTTAGTTTTTTAGCATTAGGATTGGCCTTGTTTCCAATACTAAAAAAAACATTTCCAGACCAAGATCCTTTTGTTATAGTTAATGGCTTTATGTTTTATTGGATTTTAGCAGATTTATTAATGCGGTTTTTTCTTCAGAAATTACCCGTAATGAGCGTTAAGCCACTTCTTACCTTGCCAATTAAGAAAAGCAAAATGGTTCACTATGTTCTAGGAAAATCTGCATTATCATTTTTTAATTTTTTACCTCTTTTCGCAATTATTCCATTTGGATTTATGCTGGTAGCAAATGACTACGAACTTTCTAAAGTGGTTACATGGGTTGGATTAATGATAATCATCACATTAATAATAAACTTCTTAAATTTTATTATTGAAAGTCTTTCTGCAGAAACTGAACTATCATTTCTGCCTTTAATTGCTTTTGCAGGAATTGTATTTGGGCTTAATTATTTTAATATAATTTCTTTTTCATCGTTGATATCCGAGTTTTTTATAGCCGTAACTGAAAACCCATTATTACTTATTATTCCTTTGCTAATACTGGTTGGATTGCACAGCTATAATTTTAAG
>CAYTSL010000510.1:0-1539 GCA_964440415.1 uncultured Flavobacteriaceae bacterium | reverse complement strand
TCCCCACTTGGTCCAGGGAGACGGAGTAGGTCTCGAGGATGTCGATCAGGGTTGATCCGACATCAGGCTTACCGCGGAAGCGCAGGATCACCACCGACCCGCCGGAGTCCTCGGTCACCGTCGGGAGCTGTTCCTGCAGCACGGGCGCGGTGGCGAAGAACAGGCTCCCGTATGGCTGCAGGACGACGACGTCGTGGGCCGGCACCTCGTTGGGCGGGTCGACCTCGTCGATACCACCGTCGTCGCGTACGACGAGGCGCCGGGTGTCCAACTGGTTGGCCTGGGTGCCGACGTACAGGATCATCGACATGCCGACACCGACGAGTACCGCGAACTGCAGCGGAATCACCAACGTGAGGGCGAAGGTGACGGCCATGACCATCGCGGGCATCGACCCGGTCTTGTAGACGCCCAGGATGTCGTGGGGCTTGATCGTCTCGAATCCGACGACGATCAAGAGGCCCGCGAGGGCCGGCATCGCGATGTACTCGACGACCCCGGCAAACAACAGGATCACGATTCCCATCACGCCGGCGGTGTAGATCAGCGACCAGCGGCTCTTTGCGCCGCCGGAGGTGATCAGCGACGATGCCGACATCGACCCGCCGACCGGCATCCCTTGGAACACGCCAGCACCGAGGTTGCCCACACCCTGACCAACGAAGTCTTTGTTGGTATCGCCCGGCGTTCCGTCGGAGTTGGCGAACGCAGACGACACGCCTGCCCCCTGCACCAGCCCGACGAACGCCAGTGAGAGCGCAGGGATGATGAGCATCCCGATCTCGCCAAACGCCGGCAACGTCGGCACCGGCAGCCGGTTGGGGACTTCGGCAACGTTGCCGACGAGCACGATCTCGCGGTCGAATGCCCGCACGATTGCAGCCAGCGCCGATCCGAGCGCGATCGCCACGACCATCCCCATGGCGCCGAGCTTGGTCCGGCGCAGCACAAGGATCAACAGGATCGTCGAGGCCCCGACGAGCACGGTCCAGACGTCCATCCGCCATGGGTGGAAGATCGTGTCGATCGCTCTCGTCACCCGGTTGCCCGCCCCGGAGTCGTAGCTGGTGAAGTCGCCGAACTGGCCGAGCACAATGTTCAGCCCGACGGCACTGATGAACCCGGTCATCACCGAGTTCGACACGAACTTCAACTGCTTGCCGACCTTGAGATAGCCGGCGAGGATCATCACGACACCGGTCAGGACCGACAGCGTCACCAGTGTCCGGGTCGGATCGTCGGTTCCGTCGATGTCGACATCGGCGACGATGATCGCCATCGCGCCCGTGCCCTGCACCGCCATGAACGCGGTGCTCGTGAACAACGCCGCCGAAGCGACACCGAACATGTAGGCGTACAACCCCGCGACCGGGTTGACACCGGCGAGCAGCCCACTGGCCAGGCCGTCGGGCACGCTCTCCACCCCGAGCACCACAGCGGCTCCAACGTCGTCGCTGACGTCCTCTTTCTTGAAGCCGAGCTTGGGCAGCTTGAGACGCTCAGCGAGACTTGGCACCGGCCCAATTTCTCACGACGTCA
>CAYTSL010000509.1:0-1545 GCA_964440415.1 uncultured Flavobacteriaceae bacterium | reverse complement strand
CAAGGAATACAAGGCGAAGTCGGTCAACAAGGTGAAACTGGTACAACTGGACCTGCCGGAGTGGATATTACAAGTCAAAATATAAATTTCGACAATGGAAATGTAGGAGTTGGAACTGCAACTCCAACTTCATCCTTACATATAGTTGGTTCAATAGCGGCCCCTATTAGAAGAACTGCGGTAAACACCACCTTAGATGATAATGACTACACACTAGTAATGACTGGAAAAAATCTAACTATAACTTTACCCGCTGCATCTAACAGCACTGGGAGAATCTATATTCTCAAAAACATTAGTAAAGGTAATAATAAAACGAGCATTAAATATATCTGTAATAAAGGCTACCTTCAAAATGCATTGAATAAAAATAAAGCCATTTGGCTGCAAAGTGATGGAACAGACTGGCAACAAATAAACATTCAATAGACAAAAAGATGCAAAAAGGATTGTTTATTCTACTTTTTATATTGAGTCAAGGTCTAATAGGACAGGCTGTGCATAATTTTGGCAACCTACAACTTCATGATAAAGGTTTGGTAGGCTTTCATACAGGCTTTATCAATGATGGTAACTTTGATGATAATTTAGGATTGATAGGATTTTATCATGGTGAGGAAAGCCTATCGATATCGGGAGCTTTCAGTCCAACTTTTTATGATTTTGAAACGGCTGTGGAGGGCGATTTATATTTGGAAACACCCATTTATATAGACAATTCATTGAATTTTATTTACGGGAATATAATATCAGAGGGGAATAGCAAGAATATTTATACACAAATGTCTGAAAATGCATTTTATGAAGGTGCAGTAGACATAGCCAAGATTGATGGCCAAGCGGCTGTAGATGGACAGAAAATATTCAGTTTTCCAGTTGGTAAGGAGGACATAATTAGACCATTACAAATAGAATTTATTGATGGGCCTTTCTTGGCAAAATGTGAATACTACAATGAAAATCCTGATTTTCCAGAGCATTTTTCCAATGGTTTTGATATTAATCGTAAGGATCCTAATTTGAGCTCCATTCATGCCCAAGAATTCTGGAATGTAACGACCTCTGGAATGATCCAAATAACCCTAAACTGGGATTCAGATAGTAACTTGGAATCTGTTGTGGAAGATGTAGAAAATATTACGGTTGCAGGGTGGAACAAAACAAATGAAAAATGGACCAATCTGGGAAATTTTAAATATGATGGGGAGATTGATCAGGGTTGGGTAACATCAAATACATTCAATGCCAATGAATATGAAATCTTTACTTTCGGTTTCTTGTTTAATCTAAAAAATAAAGATTCGGGCAACCATGCACTTACCCCAAATGGGGATGGAGCAAACGATTTTTTTATATTAAAAATGGTTGAAGAATACCCTTCTAATAAACTCGTGATCTTTAATAGGGATGGCTTGATAGTATATGAAAAATCAGACTATCAAAATGAATTCAATGGGAAAGGGAATAAAAAAATCATCCAAAAAGGTGAATATTTACCAGAAGGCGTATATTTCTATATACTTGAAATAAAAGCGCATAATTTAA
>CAYTSL010000508.1:0-1548 GCA_964440415.1 uncultured Flavobacteriaceae bacterium | reverse complement strand
TGCTTGATAAATATATTTTCTCTGATGGTGTATGACCAGAATTAACGTCTACATATAGATCTGTTATAGCATCAATATCAAACTCATTACCTTGTGTTTGTCTTCTCCGTTGCTGATACTTGTTGTTTACAGTCGTGAGCATTTTGCGCAAACCAATAAGAGTCGAATTATTTTCAAGAATTGTTTTTTTATAATAAGAAACGTCGGATTTTAAAAGTGTTTTGGGATAGACTTTGCAAAATTTTTCCTTGTACATTCTTTTGGAATATTCCCATTCATCATAAGCTATGTGATAACCAGTATTATCAACTTCTGCGCTTTCTGATACTGTTGTGTTCTCAATAAAATCTGCCTGATAAACTGAATGTGCAGTATCATCAACACGTACTGTATGTTTCATACTCACTTCATCTAAGGCATTTGAATGATCATCGAGTTCGTCGTCTCCATCCAAATCTTTCCAGTTACCCCCAAATTCTTCGGCTGTTTCTACCTTTTCAAACTGATGCTGTAATACAGCATCTTCCATTTGTTTTTGGTCTATAGTTACAGAAATTATTTCCTCAACAGCATTAGATTTTAAAATAGTTTTTGGTTGTTCATCATCAGCTTTTTTTACTTTATCAGTAAAATTCTTTAAAGGATTATTTGAATCATCTTCAGTGGCATTTCTCATCCATTTACCATAGATAAAAGAATAATCAATAGGTGGTTTTTCATAGGCTTTACCTGAAAAATGAGAAACAAATTTTTCGTAATAACTTTTAGTAATAGGAAATTGGATAAATAATTCCTTCAAAACTAAATGGGAAGTATCTTTTGCTTTTAGTTGGGATTCTACTAACTCGTGATCTTCATCATCGTTCCAATTTAAATTTAAGTTTTTTTGAATAGATAGGTATAAGGCTCTAAATAAAAAGAAAGATAAATTTTCCTGGACTGAATTAAATTCAGTTATCATTGTTGGAAGAAAGAAATTGTTATTCTTATAACCTCCTTCTCTTTCTGCTTCATAAATTTCAATAGATTCTCCAGTAATTGCTCTTGCAAAAATGGTTAATCGAGGTTTGATATCACTTAAATTTACAGCATACTCAAGTTCGGCTTTACGTTTCTTTTTTCGTTTCTTAAAAAAGAAAGCAAATTTTGTGAAAATATATTCATCTGGCTCGAACTCAAACATTTTTCAGTCCTATATCATTAAATCACTTAAATCCTTAAGCGCAGCTACTACTTCAAGGTCGTCTGACAAAGGTTCAATTACTGCAACAAGAACAGACAGTCGTTTAGGTAATCCTGTATGAATTAATTTTGCCGCATCAACCAATAGTCTGGTAGATACAGTTTCAGAAAGGCCCAATTCAGTAAGATTTCTAATTTTTGTCGCAATATTTACCAATTTTTTAGCAGTATCTGCATCTATTTCTGTTTCTGCTACTAATATTTCTGTTTCAATTTTTGGTTCAGGATAATCGAATGATGTTGCAACAAAGCGTTGCGGCGTCGATGGCGCTGTTTGCGTCAATCGCGATGATGTTCTTCTATATT
>CAYTSL010000507.1:0-1549 GCA_964440415.1 uncultured Flavobacteriaceae bacterium | reverse complement strand
GATCAAAGAATCTGACGGCTTTTTGATTACCAATGGAGAACATGCTTCTATGATGACAGATATAATTGGGATCGATCATTTTCACATCGGAAAGGCTAGAGATAAAATGACCGCTAAAATTATGGGAATACCAAAAGACAGCGGTTTTATTCAATTCGTTCCTGCCGGTGTAAGAACAACGTTGGCCTACCCTACTCCTATCCAGACTTCCAAAGACTTTGACAATGCCTTGAATAGTAAGTCATATAATGACCTTAAAAAGAAAATTGGGGAAAGGAAATTACTGAATATCATCACAAAAGATGCCGTTGAAAACGGAACCCCTATCAACAGTCTTCTGGCACGATTAGAGCTGGAAATGAGTGGAAATAAAGCCGTGGAAATAGTGAAATCTTCTTTTGCAGGAGGTGTTTACAAAGATGGGCTACCTTGGAGTGGTGTGTTAGCAGAGATCGACACTAAAAAACATGCCTGGAAATTCGTAGCTCACATTGCCAATAAAGAACCAAAGAATGTTCCGGGCCTTATTAAAGAATATAAAAAGAAAAGTAATAATAATAATAAGATAGAATTAGCCTGGAATGGAGGTTATATCCTGAATCCTGAATTGGTAGGAAAACTAGGCTTACCGGAAACCTATATAGGTTCACCATTAGGTCTGTTAATTATGGATCATAAAGTATTTTGTCCTCCCCTGTTCAATAAGCCTGCATTTATCATTTATAAAGATGGTAAAATAGATATAAGGAAAGTTAACTCTCGCGCAGGATTTAAGATAAAGGGAAGGAAAAAAGAAATTGTCTTTAAACCCGATAACTATAATAAACATAGTTTTTCTGAAGCCTGTTATTACGATCTATCTTACACTCCTGAAGAAATAAAGGGTGATGGCAACTTTATTATAAGATTAGCAGGAAATACCGTTAAGCAAATAATAGCGACGAATCCCAATGAGAATATAAATATTATCCCAGTTGGCATCACCTTATCCATTCCTGCAAATTTATTTTCGGATATACTATTCAGGGAAGGAAAAAACTTGAATATTGATCTTTTAGAGCCTGAAAAAGATCCTTACAGGTGGAATGACGTCTCGTATGCTATTGAAGCCGGGCCAATGTTAATAGAGAATGATAAACTTGCCGTAAATATGGAAAAAGAGGGTTGGAAGACTTCTAACTCTATTAAAACCCAGGCTGCAAGATTAGATTTTACAGATATGCGAGGACCTAAGATAGCTGTGGGTATTACTAAAAAAGGAAAACTCATGGTGATAATGGTGAATGGCAGAATTAGAGAATCAGTGGGTGCAACCCATTTTGACATGGCCGAAATTCTATTAAAGTATGGTATGCATAAGGCCATGGGCTTCGATCCGGGTGGCAGCAGTACGCTTGTTGTAGATGGTAAGATCATGAACATTTCGCCCTATAATAAAAATTATGAGGAAGATATCTATTCTCTACCTCCCGAACCGCGCTTTGTTGCCAATGCTGTTATGGGATGGATTGAAAATGGGATATCAGAATAGAGAAAATAAGTCTTGAAG
>CAYTSL010000506.1:0-1556 GCA_964440415.1 uncultured Flavobacteriaceae bacterium | reverse complement strand
TCCGGTTTCTTTAAGGGAAAAGTTATAATGGTATCCTCAAAAAAAATTGGAGGTTTAGGAAATGGAGTAGATGAAAATACCAAGCAACCATATACAGATCTATTTTGTTTAGATATTGACCATAATGGTGAATTAAAAAGACCTTTGTTGTTTTCAAGAATTATTAATACCAAGGGGAATGAAGGTCAAATCACATTTACTGAAGATGAAAATACCATGTACTTTACTAGAAGTACAAGAGAAAATTCTAAAAACTATCAGTTATATAAAACTAGCCTTGAGGAAAACTCACTAGGAAACTGGACAAATATTGAAATGCTTGATATAAGCGGTGAGAACCATTCTATAGAAAATCCTTTTGTTCATAACAACAGATTATACTTTTCATCTAATATGGAAGGATCTATAGGTGGATTTGATTTATTTGTAGCAGAAATTAAAACTGATGGTAAGCTGGGAATACCTCAAAATTTAGGCTCTAACATTAATACAGAAGAAGATGAAAAATATCCTTTTGTTTCTAATGACAATAAGCATTTATACTTTTCATCCAAAGGGCATAACAGTATTGGAGGTTTTGATGTTTTCATAAGCAGAATTGTAAATGACAAATTTAAATCTTCAAGAAATTTAGGCAATAAAGTCAACACAGCTTATAATGAAATTGCATTCTTTTTAAAAGATGATTATCAAGGATATTTATCTTCAGATAAAGTTGGTGGTAAAGGAAGCTTTGATATTTACAAATTTGATAAGGATGATGTGTCCCAAACTTTACAAGGAATTGCCTTAGATCGCAACACACAAATATCATTACCAAATACCTTAATTATTTTAACTGATGAAGAAGGTAGAGAAATTGGAAGACAATATACTAATGAAAAAGGACAATATAATTTCCCTGTTATACCTTTCGATTACTATACAATCAATACATCAAAAGATGGATTTATTGACAATATATTTAGTTTTGAAGCTGATAGAAATACAGACTTTACCTATAATATAAATTTAGAATTGGAACCAACCTCTGCAACAATTGTTGAGATTGATGATAAATTAATGATTGATATAGAAAATATTTATTTTGATTTTAATAAAAGTATTATAAAGATGGAATCTACCATTTCATTAAGTAAAGTAGTAGATGTATTGCATACTAATCCTGAAATGAATATTGAGATCAATGCACATACAGATAATGTTGGTAAAAAGAAATATAATCAGATTCTATCGGAAAAACGTGCCTCTGCTGCAATGCAGTTCATAATTAATAAAGGTGTGAGTAAGGACAGACTAGTGTCTAATGGTTACGGAGAAACACAACCTTTAGTTGATTGTGAAAACAATTGCACAAAATCACAAGATCAAACAAACCGTAGAATAGAGTTTGTTATTATAAAATAAGGCTATTAATCAATACTATATATAATGAAAAAGTTAATTCTTGCTATTGGATTACTTTTTTTATTTACTGCTTGTAAAAGTGGTTGGAGTTGTAAAAAAAGATACTGTGAAGCACAGTCCAATACTCAAACTGAACTCCTTGCGCAAGC
>CAYTSL010000505.1:0-1565 GCA_964440415.1 uncultured Flavobacteriaceae bacterium | reverse complement strand
ATTCAAGACTTAAAGTTAAAATCCCATTGATTAAGTACGTGAGTGCGACTGGAGACGCCGAATTTATTTTTGGGCGTGGCGTATTACCTGATTTTCCAATGACAGAATATAAAATTGGTTCGGAAAATGGTAAAAATGATAGATTAATTAGTTTTGCAGTAAAGCATATGAACTCGGAAAAATAACTATGCCTAACAATGTGTATGCGGTCATTTGCCCTAAACGGGCAAACGACGCATACACGGGTCGTTAAACGAAAACATTAAAATATCTAGGGTGAATGTTTTTGGTTTTCTGTCAAGTAATCAAGTACATTCATCTGTAACATATTGATCGGTTTTGTGACCTATAAAATAAAAGCAAGTATAATTTTAAAAAGAAACCCATGATAATCAATAAAGGAACCATAGCATTAGGCGTATTATTAGGAGCGGCAGTAGGTGTATTGCTTGCTCCAGATAAAGGCAGTAAGACCAGACAAAAATTAAAAGACGAAGCCAAGGACGTTAAGGACAAAATTTCCAAGGACTTTACAGAGGTAAAAGAGGATCTATCTAAAACTGCAGCTTCAGGAAAGGAAACCTTTAAAAAGGGGATGGGAAAATTTGCATCCAAAACCAGTTACAAAACAGAAAGTGCGATCACCTTTTTAGAGAAGCAATTGGCCATTTTAAAGAAAAAAAATAAAACACTTCAAAAGCCAGCATAATTAATAAGCCCAAGGAATACAACTTGGGTTTTTTGTTTAAATTTATTTTAAAACCATAGTATTATAATAGTGAGATATACATATTGGTTTTGTAGAAAAAAATCGCTAAATTAGATTAACATTATAGAAATCCCTAAAAAGTTAGTGAATCTGTCACATAACTAAATACATTCTATAATGAAAAATTCAACTATTATCTTATCAATTTTGTTCTGTTTCTTGATTAGCTTTCAAGACTTACAAGCCCAAACAGGACTAGAGGAACTTAAAGTACAAGCAAAGATTGAAGCGCAGAATATAGCGGTGATTAAGCGAGTATATGAGGAACTTAACACAAACAAAGACATTCAAATTTTGGATGAGCTGTACGATCCTGAATACAAGTTTTATTCACCTTCCAATACACCAAACCCTATGTCATTAGAGGAATCAAAAAAAATCCACATAAGAGTCTTTGAAGCGTTTCCAGATATAAATTTTGTAATTAAAAACATATTTGCTGATGGGGAATATGTAATTGTTAGGAGTGTCTTTACTGGAACTCAAGAAAGCGATTATTTTGGAGTAACAGCTAAAGGAAATAAGGTTGAAGCTGGAGAAATAATGATATATCACTTACGAAATGGTAAAATTGTTGAAGAAAGATATGAATTTGATAGCATGGATTTTAAGAACCAATTGAAGTATGAAATTCCTGATAGATGGTGGAAATATGGTACTGCTTTGGACTCATATAATATTGGTATTGATGAGAAAATTAGCTCTGAAGGTTCCAAATCAGCTTTTATAGTGTCTGTAGAAGAAAAAATTGAAGGATTCGCTACTCTTATGCAATCTGTAGATGCAGCTCCATTCA
>CAYTSL010000504.1:0-1571 GCA_964440415.1 uncultured Flavobacteriaceae bacterium | reverse complement strand
ACAACCATGTCGTTCAACTGCATCCAATCAAAACTTTAACAACACAACCTTCCAGATTACTCACCCGTTTCATCCATATCGCAACATTGAGTTTGAAGTCGATAGTGTAAGGCGACTTGCATATGAGAGTCGTGTTTTCTTTATCAACGCGAAAGGACGTAGATCCTCTGTGCCGCTCCACTGGACTGATATCGGGGTAGAGGATTCCTTCGTCGCCGTCTCCGCAGGGCGCTCATTTTTCAGGGTCGTAGACCTTCTCGGTTTGGTTCGCCTCATTGATGAAATAAACAACACAAACAACAAGTAGCGCTGAGACAAACAGTTAAAGGAATTAAGCCGCAAGTGTTAAATTAAATTCGCCGCACATAGTTTGGTATAAGCTGGATAAGATATTGCGAGTTCGCCACAATGTACCGTTATTATGACATCAATTTTAATATTTGATTGACTCTTGTTTTTTATTGCGGCATATATAACTTATCACCACAAACGAAAGCGGCATAATTAACCAAAGGAGACGACGCCATGGCAAGACCCAAAAATCCCGATGATGGCAAGATTGACAGCTTGAAAAAATATGGTGCGCTTAATCCACACCCGCAGAAGGTTAGAGGGGAAATGTTTTCAGAATCGGGGGGCGTTTTCTTTGATTCTCGTGATCTAGTTCAAGTCAAGTATGAGATGTTGCGCGCTGTCGAAAAGGAAAACCTGTCAGTAAGGCAGGCATCTGATACCTTTGGGTTTTCTCGGCCAGTATTTTACCAGGCTCAATCACAGTTTAAACAGGAGGGCGTAATTGGCCTTGCTAAAAAAAGACCGGGTCCAAAATCAGCTCACAAATTGACTGATGAGATACTAACCTTCATCGAAGAGCAAGTCGAAGAAGGCAAACCTCTTCGTGCACGAACACTTGCACCACTGATAAAGGAAAAATTCGGAAAGGCTATTCATCCAAGAAGTATCGAGCGTGCAATGGCGCGAAGAAAAAAAAAGAGAAAACAACATTGAGAAATTTTTCAACGTTCATCAAATCAGACAGTGCGCTTTCGCAATATGAATCATTGCGCACACAGGCCTTAAACAGGCCGGATTGTTTTCTTGAGCGTAGTTTGGGCCTGGCACTATTTATACGCAGAGGGATGCTTGCCTGGATAGAGATCTGCCACCGATGCATACCAGTGAACACAAACCTGGAGAAGCAACCGGTAACAGCCGCCTTTACGGATGAGACAACGTCAGAAATGATAAAAGTCATGGCGAACATTACCCTATTCAACTTAGAGGAGGCGCTGTCTAAATATGTCACATCTAACCAAACAGAAAGTGACTGCAAGTCATCTAAAAAGAAAGGCCTACTGCTACGTCAGACAATCCACTCTCAAGCAGGTTTTCGAGAACACCGAAAGCACCAAACGCCAATATGCGCTTCGTGAACGGGCGATCGCTCTCGGATGGCCTGTTGTTCAGATCGTCACAGTCGATTCGGATTTAGGTGTAACAGCAACATCTGTGGCTGACAGGCAAGGCTTTCAAAAACTGATGACAGAGGTCAGTCTGGGGCATGTTGGACT
>CAYTSL010000503.1:0-1579 GCA_964440415.1 uncultured Flavobacteriaceae bacterium | reverse complement strand
AATCAAGCTTCGGACCTACTTAAAGGCAAAACGGCACTAATAACAGGAGCTTCTCAAGGAATTGGTAAAGAAATTGCTTATCGTTATGAGAGAGCAGGAGCAGATATTGCTTTTACTTATGTCTCTGGTAAAGATATTACTCATAAACTTGAAGAAGAACTTACTGTTCGTGGTGTAAAATGTAAAGGATATCGTGTTGATGCATCTGACCATGACGCTACACATGAAATGGTAGCTGATGTTATCAAGCATTTTGGAAGGATTGATGTGTTAATAAACAATGCAGGTATAACAGATGATGGCCTTTTATTAAGAATGAGTGAAGAAAGCTGGGATAGAGTTATTGGAATAAATCTTAAATCCTGCTTCAATACCACAAAAGCGGTTGTTCCTCATATGATTAAACAACGAAGTGGTTCTATTATAAATATAAGTTCGGTTGTAGGTATTAAAGGAAATGCTGGTCAATCAAATTATGCAGCCTCTAAAGCAGGTGTTATAGGTTTTACAAAATCAATAGCACTTGAATATGGTTCAAGAGGTATTAGATGTAATGCTATTGCACCGGGATTTATTGAAACAGAAATGACAGAAAAGCTGGATCCAAAAACCGTTCAGATGTGGAGAGATCAAATTCCATTAAGAAGAGGTGGTAATACCGATGATGTTGCTGAAGCAGCAATGTATCTTGGATCTGATTTATCTGGTTATGTTACCGGACAAGTTCTTCAGGTAGATGGTGGAATGTTAACTTAATCAATGCAAGGACAAACAATCTTATTTATTTTATTATCTGGAATCATAGCGCTTTTATTAGCGCTTTTTCAATATGTTTATAAATTAAAATTAAATAAGCTTAATGGTCTTCTGGCAGCATTAAGATTTTTGACGTATTTCGGAATTCTTCTTTTAATCCTTAATCCAAAGTTTGAAAAGACTACATTTTACAATGAAAAACCAAATCTGGTAATAGCTATTGATAATTCTAGCTCTATAGGATATTTAGGATATAAGGAAGAGGTTCAAAATCTAATAGAAGATATCGGGAGTCATGAAGTTTTAAATCAAAAATTCAATATTGAATATTACTCATTTGGTAGTGATCTAAAAAATTTAGATTCCGTTACTTTTGACGAGTCAAGAACCAACATTTCCAAAGTTTTTTCAACTTTAGAACCAGTACACAAAAACTCGGTTTCTCCAACGTTGCTGATAACAGATGGAAATCAGACTTATGGGAATGATTATGAATTTGTTTCTCAAAAATACAATCAACCAATATATTCTGTTATATTGGGAGATACGATAACATATTCTGATTTAAAAATAGAACAATTAAATGTAAACAGATATGCCTATTTTAAGAATAAATTTCCTGTTGAGGCCATATTAAATTACAATGGATTATCTCCAGTCAAAACAGATTTTATTGTTAAAAATGGTAATCAGGTTGTCCATAGGAAATCCATTTCTTTTTCTAAATCAGAAAATTCATTAGTTCTAAATTTTACTCTTCCTGCAAACTCAGTTGGTTTGAAAAGTTATCGAGCAGAAATTGTCCCCATTGGAATTGAGAAGA
>CAYTSL010000502.1:0-1581 GCA_964440415.1 uncultured Flavobacteriaceae bacterium | reverse complement strand
AATGAACCGCGGGGGAATGTGGTGCTGGCGGAGACGAGATTGCGGTTGCCGCCCGGTGAGTGGGGTGATGTCCGGATCCGTTTCGAGGGCGACGAGATTGCCGCGCAGGTGGGGGAGGTTGTGGTTCGCGCGAAGCACGCGTCGTTTGCCGGAGACAAGAAGGCAATGGCATTGTTGGTGAAGGGGCGCGGGGTGCGATTCCGGGATTTGGAGGTCTATCAGAACTCGGAGGACTGACGCGAGGTGCTGATAATGAGCTAGTGCTCTGTCAGGATTGAGATGATCGAAGTTTTTGAACTTTAGACTTGTACTTTTTATAACTATGACAACTTTAGGGGATGCAAAAAATCTACCGCATCAAGTTGTCATCGGAAGAACGCTCGGAGCTGGAGAGCCTGAGTGGCAAACGTAATGCGGCCGCCCACAAGGTCCTCAAGGCTCGTGCGCTGCTGTTATGCGACGAGTCAGAGAGTGGGGATGGCCTGAAGGATTCCGAGATTGTCAAGACGACCGGCATCGCCATCTGCACCTTGCGGCGCCTGCGCCAACGTTGTTGTGAAGTCGGTCCGATGGAAGCGTTGGAACGCAAGAGGCAGCAGAGCCTTTCACGTCCCCGCAAACTCGATGGTGAGGCACAGGCCCGGTTGACAACATTGGCGTGCTCGGAAGCACCCGAAGGGTGCAAGCGATGGACGTTGCGTCTGCTCGCAGACAAGCTTGTTGAATTGGAGGTGGTGGACTCAATCAGTTACGAGACCGTGCGTGGGGAGCTAAAAAAAACAAGTTCAAGCCCTGGCTGAAACAATGTTGGTGTATTCCCCCAAAAGCCAATGCGTCCTTTGTGGCGCACATGGAGGATGTTCTGGAAGTATACCAGCGCCCGCGTGACAAGAGCCGACCGCTGGTATGCCTGGACGAGTTCTGCAAGCAATTGCTCGGCGAAGTAAGCAAAGCCCTTCCGGCCCGACCGGGTCAACCGGCGCGGTATGACAGCGAGTATGTGCGCCATGGCAGCGCGTCGGCTTTCGTCATCTACGCTCCACTGGAAGGCCGCCGGGAGATCCACGTTGGTCCGGATGGCCGCCGCACCTCCCAAGACTACGCCCATGCACTGGAGTTCATCGCGACCAGGATGTTTCCGAAAGCAGACAAGATCATCTTGGTTGAGGATAATCTCAATACCCACTGCGACGACTCGCTTTACGCCACCTTTCCACCGGAGAAAGCGCGTGAACTGGCACTCCGCTTCGAACGCCATCATACTCCGAAACACGGAAGTTGGCTAAACATCGCGGAAAGCGAAATATCCGCGATTGTTCGAACCGGTCTTGCCGATCGGATAGAAAGCAGGAAGGAATTCCGGCAACAACTCGACTCGGTCACCAAACGTCGCAACAAATACCACGCCAAAACTAACTGGCAATTCACCAACAAGGATGCGCGCATCAAATTGCTCAGCCTTTACCCGTCACTTCAAGCCTGACAGAGCACTAGTGTGATGGCGCGCTCAGTGACAGTCTGCGGACCTCGCCACTCGTCCTTTGTGATTCTCATTGTTCCGGCGGGGCCAATTACAAACTC
>CAYTSL010000501.1:0-1581 GCA_964440415.1 uncultured Flavobacteriaceae bacterium | reverse complement strand
CCGGTAGTTAATACAAAAAGAAAAACTGAAATAGAGGATTCCTGCAACTCTAAAAGAGGTGTTTCAAATAAGATTTTCCAGAACCACTCAAAACTTGCGACCAATAAAGTGATTATGGTTCCTAAAGAGCCAATAATTAAATAACCATTACGTCGTAATTTTTGATCATCAAAAAACGGAATTTTACCAATATTGTACAACAAACCAAAAAGTAAGACATACATTAAAAATCCGAATTGTGCTCCAGAACCTACAAAAGCTCCTAATGTGATGACTAAACTTAAAGGGAATAACCAATTAAATATAGATGTGATATTGGCTTTTGGGCTATCCTTTACCAATCGAAGATAAAAAGGCACTGCTAAAGTTAATAGAATCAAATATAGCCAAGGTTCTTTATTTCCTGAATAATACCCGAAGACACAAGCGTAATAGGTTACAAAAACTATGTGTAACAGTGCAAGTGCATTTGATTTAAGTAAATAAACTAATGGTAAACAAAGTATAACCCATGTTAATAGATATTCACTTAAATTTCCAGGTATATTATATATCTGGCTTATTAAAGCTATGCATGCTCCTACTGCAAAAAACAGAAATGTTCCTGATGCTTCCTTCCATGTTGTACTTTTCTCCTTTAAGATTGAATAACCTACAAATAGTTGCCCGATTACCAGAGGTAAAAAGGCAAAGACTGTTTTAATTGATTTGGAAAAGTTATCCCAATTATGAGCCAAAATTAGGATTATCCCTAAACCAACCAACAAAGATCCTAAAACTCCAAATACAGTAAACAATCTGTTAGGAGTATGATCTTTTTTAGATCTGTAATAGCCTTCAATATTTGAAGCTACTTCTTTAGTTATGACTTGTTCTTCAACAAGTTCATGTAAATCATTTTGAATTTTTGAATTCATTATTTTAGCATTTATATGTTAAGATAAACAATTGTTGAATGATTTAAAACCTCGCAACCAAAAACGTTACGAGGTTTTGGGTTAACTAACCAATCATCAAAACAAAAAGATCATATATACGATTATACCTTCTGCAATACCTGTTATGATTGACATTCCTAAAATGTCGTTGATCTTACTTCGTAAAAAGAATACCGTACTCAATATGGCAATTAATGCTGCCAAAAGAATTTCCAGTGCCGCTATATTAGAAAGCAAGTACGTTATGGCTGTAAAAACGGCTGTTATTACAACTGTTAGAATTGAAAACTTAATTATTTTGTCTTTGTCGTAATTTCCTTCAATGAAACCTTTACGCAGATCTCTTAAAATTGAAAGAATAAACAATAATGGAACCACGGATAAAAAAGGAGCAAATATGACTTTTATACCTTTTTCTATTGATAACTGATTGTAAAAGAAAAATGCAATTGCTGTAAAACCTAATAGGCCAATGACTATTATAGATTGAAATGTAAATAATAGTTCCCTTTTTTTAGAGTTACTTTTTACTGGTGATGATTTTGATATTGTTTCCATAATGAATGATTTTGATAATTAATTTTTGTTTTAATATTTAAACTGATAAAAAGAATACGTGAATAGCCAGTGATAATAACACACC
>CAYTSL010000500.1:0-1582 GCA_964440415.1 uncultured Flavobacteriaceae bacterium | reverse complement strand
CTATATTATTTATACAATCCAAAATTACAAGAACTTGGTTTAGTCGATGATTGGAAAGCTGTTGGTAAAGCAGCTTATGATGGTTATATAAGAAATGGATTAATGACACAGTTAATTCGCTTGAATTTAGGGGATGATGTTGAAGAAGCACACATGCGTAACAGACAGTTTGTAGCTGCTTGGGCGTATGAAAAAGGAAAAGCTGACAATGTAATTGAAAAAGTAACTCGCGAAGGGAAAACCTATTTTAATATTAATGATTATGATAAGCTTCATGAATTGTTCGGACAATTACTTCGAGAAACACAACGCATCAAATCTGAAGGTGATTATGATGGTGCAGATGCATTGGTTGAAGGCTATGGTGTAAAGGTCGATCAAGAATTGCATAAGGAGATTTTAGAACGTAACAAACAATTTACGGCTGCTCCTTACAGTGGTTTTGTGAATCCTGTTTTAGTTCCTGAAACTAATGGTGATGGAGAAATTACAGCAATTAAAGTAGTACAACCGGAAACGTTTAAAGGTCAAATGCTAGAATATAGCAAGAATTTTAATTTCTTACCAGAAGTGAATTAAGAGTTTTGTCTTCTATCAGAAAGCCTCGACTATTTAGTTTGAGGCTTTTTTGTTAACTCAAAATGATAATAATGTCCTAATTATTAAATAATTATAAATATTGATTTAGTCAATACTAGATTATTTATTGTTATGTAAATTATTAATTATTGCAAAACGCACCAGCTTTCCTTTGCCAATCAACCCTGCTTTTTTTCTAATATTCTTTCTGTGAGTTTCGATAGTAGACATGCTCAAATTTAATTCTTTAGCAATAAGGTTAGACGTTTTACCATTTCCAATTAAGTTAAGTACTTGATTTTCACGACGAGTTAAATTTTTTAAATCCTCATTTGGAATAAAGGTAGATTGAAACATGATTAAAGAATCGATCATCTTTTGGTGAGTACTCACTTCTTTAGTTGCTTTTAGGATTTTTTGAATATCTTCCTTTGAAAGATCAACCTTATTTAGTTTGGCATTTTTTAAGGTGGATAAAATTTCCTCGATTACGGTCATAGAAACAATTTATTAGTACAATTAAATTAACATTAATCAATTGTAGTAATCAGAAGTTTTTATTCTGATAAGCCTTTACAAATTGACTATTAATTATATTTTTTCAAAAGACCTATAGAAAAGAAATTTTGCTTAATTACTTTAAGAACAAACTTGATTTCAATGAGAGCAATTTTTTTGTCTAAAGTAAGAAAATACTTGTAAATAAAAAAATACCCATTAATGGGTATTTTTAAACATAGTTGAAAATTATAGAATTTCCTCAATTAACTAATAGAAACGTTCAATTATTGCTTTATAATGTGTTTTGTTATTGTTTTATTTTCTGCATTTATTTTTAATAAATACATACCATTATTTAAGTTTGAAATATTAATAGATGAGATATCAGAATTTAATTTTTTATCTAACATTAAGCGTCCGCTTATATCATATAAAGTTGCAGATGTATTTTGGTAATTGTTAAGCTTGATGTTAATAATGTCTTTTGCTGGGTTTGGATATA
>CAYTSL010000499.1:0-1583 GCA_964440415.1 uncultured Flavobacteriaceae bacterium | reverse complement strand
GAAGCTCAAACGAAATTTTTAGAGGAACAAAAAGCCAAAGAGGAACTTATTACTAATCCAAAGGACGAACTTGGAAAGGCTATGTATGCCTTAACTCAGCAAGCAGAAGATTCAAAAACAGAACAAGACGAATTATTTAAAAAGATCGATGATATAGTTGAGATTAAAAATCAGGATCTAAAGGATTTAAAGGAAGAAAATGATTTAAGTGAACAAGGGATAGTTGCAGAACCTAAACCTTTTAAAAGTAGCACTGCCGAAAGTAACAGATTAAAGGCCATGATATCGGATTTAGAAAATGTTATTAAATCTCGTAATCAAGAAATTAAAGAATTAAAAACTTTATATGATGACAATAATAAAGTAGGCACCATCTATCTTGATGAGGTCATTCTATATTACAATAAAACGATTGATCGTTTAACAGCTGAACAAATAGATGCTACACAGGCTAAGTTAAATTTAGAATTAAAATTACAAGATATTCAGGTAGCTACTGAATTTGAGCGAAACCGAAGAATCAAACGTGCGGTATTTGACAATGAAGAAGAGCGCTATTCAAATGATAGAGCAATCTTGCAAAACATAAAGCAAATAACGCCTTTCAGTAATCAACCATTCAAAACTGAAGATTTTGATTTTGGAGAAGAACAAAGCAGTAACATCCAAATCCTTAAAAATATTAATCGTGTTGACAATGGTTATTACTTAATCATTGCTGTTCACCGTGACACAGAGAAACGAAATGATTTTGTTACCAAGGTTGTAGCCTCTGGACGTAAGGATGTTGACTTCTTCTATGATGTAAATACAAGTAAATATTACATTTACTATGATAAGTTCGACAGCATTAACGCTGCTAATGAAGCATTAAAATTTAAAGGAAACAGACCGTATAATACAAATATGTCCCTCGTGAAAATAGAAAACTAAAAATAACAAGGCCCAATTTCTTTTCAGCATCGCCCTTAAGTTGAAACGAAATTGAAAAAAATAAGCACTATGAAAAGACCTACATTTTCAAAAATCGCCATCACAATTTCGCTATTATTTTTTGGCCTTCAATTTTATGCCCAAAATCTTGTTCCCTTTTCACCAAGATATGACGAAGCTATTAAAGGAGACATTCTTCTTATTGGAAACAGTAATGTCGGTTTACATGTTTCCGATCCATACAATGGGTCAGGAACAAATGATAATATTAATGCTGCTGTTTATGTTGATATTGATGGCGATGCAAGTACGTTCAATTCCAGTAGTGCAGATTTATATGTTCCGAGTGCTGAAAGTTGTTATCAAATAGTTTATGCAGGCTTATATTGGAGTGCCGTAGTTAACGGATCTGATCCCATAGCTGATGTAAAATTTAAAATTCCAGGTGGAACGTACACAGACATTACTGGTACAGAAATTTATTTTCAAAATGCTTCAAACAATAATAATTCAAATACCTATGTATATTATCATGATGTAACCGATATGCTTACAGCATTGCCAAACCCTGAAGGAACATACGCGGTGGCAAATATCTCTTCCTTGATTGGTCCTAAACCAAATTCGGAAGGTCTTTCTGCAGGTTGGTC
>CAYTSL010000498.1:0-1587 GCA_964440415.1 uncultured Flavobacteriaceae bacterium | reverse complement strand
TTTCTTGCCTGAAATCTTCTTCATAGTCACAATTTCCCAAGACGACAAGTCCAATGTTCTCCTCAGGGATCATCATTAAAAAACTTCTGAATCCTTTATCCCCGCCATAATGACCTACGGCATGTTTTGCATCAAAATCGTATTGTTGAAAACCTAACCCTATTTGCGAGAATTTCGCTGAAGTGGGTTTAAGCGTTAAGTAGTAATAGTTCCCTGGAGTATTTTTTTTGGATTCCTCCATAAAGTAAATCATCCACTTACTTAATTCTATAGCTGAAGCATTCAGAGTACTACTAGCGGCGTGCTCTCTTGTATATGGGTAGATGTCTCTTTCATATACATTCCCAATTATTTTATTTTTAGTATGTGGTGATATAGTGAGAGAGTCGTGAATGTAAAAATATCTAAAGTCACTAAATACCATTCCGGAAGGATTCAGAATGTTATTTTTTAAATAGTCTTCAAACGAACTTTTAGTCTTTTTTTCAATCACATATCCCAATAAATTATAACCCAAATTGCTATAAGAATAGGTAAAAGAAGGTTCTGATTCTAGTTTAAGTTTTAGGCTGATAACATACTCTTTCAAGCTCGTTTCGGATTGATTATTGTTTTCCCAGTGATAGTTTCCAACATCTGGTAACCCAGAGGTGTGGTTTAATAAATCCTTAATGGTAATTCTTTTAATCCGCCGGTCTTTAAACTGCAATTCAGGAATAACTTTATATAGTTTATCATCCAGTGAAAGTTGTCCATCGTTTGCCAATTTAATAATAGCTGAGGCCGTAAATAACTTGCTGACAGAAGCGGTATGAAATATCGTCCTTTCTGAAACCAGCTTACTGTTTTCTATATTTCTAACGCCATAACCTTTGGCGTATAAAATCGAGTCATTTCTTACCACGCCAATAGAAAGTCCAGGAATATTATATTGGTTCATTTTATTAATCACAATCGAATCAATTTTTTCATAAAATCCATTTGCAGATCTTTTGACTTTAAGATTTTGCTTAAACGGTTGGTCTGAACACGATTGTAAAATGACAAGGAATAAAAGTAAAGTTACGGAAGTTGCTTTTTTCATCTAATTAATACTAAGGTAGGGGTATGATAATTTATCTATTAAACGAACAACGCGAATTTAACATTTTTTCAATCGGTATTCATAGTTCCAAAAAAGGGCCGATTGAAAGAACGACATGAAGAATAAGGCCGATGTCCCATAAAACTTTCCTTTTATGAAACTGGGAAAAAGAATTAAAAACTATAGTTAAACTTATTTTAACTGACCCACGATTCTTTTTATATTTCGTATTTTAATAGTCCAATGCTTGCTAAATAGCAACACTATGAAAAAGGATATTCGATTACATTATGCCCTTTCCATTCTTCTGATGATGGTTTTTTCAATTGGTTCCGCTCAGAACTTTGGTCCTAATCAATATAAACTGGACTGGAACCAAATTAACTTTGATTTGCAGGAAACCAGTCGGGATTCTTTGGTCCAATGGCAGGAACGTGTTGTCCTTCATATTGCCAATGAACACGCGGACAAGGATAACTTAGTTTTTTTTAAAGGATATCTTA
>CAYTSL010000497.1:0-1587 GCA_964440415.1 uncultured Flavobacteriaceae bacterium | reverse complement strand
TAAAAAGTAAAACCATACTAATGGGATTTGGTTTAGACAGTGATGCTATTCATTCACCAAACGAACATTTTGGTATTTTTAACTATTTAAAAGGAATAGAAACAATTCCATTATTTTACAAATATTTTACTGAACTTTCAAAATGATCTTCATTCCAACAAGTGAGACTAATCTGTAATGAAGAATAAACATTTAGTTCATTTGTTGGAATTATGTTTAGCGACTCTTTTCATTAGTACTTCTGGAGCACTAGGGAAATATATAGACATGCCAACACCAGTAATCATTTGGTGGCGATGTTTTCTAGGACTTATTTTTTTATATGTTTTTAGTCGATTCAAAAAAATAAACCTGAATATTAATTCAACAAGAGATATTCCAACTTTTGTTTTAGGTGCATTATTTTTAGGTGCTCATTGGATAACTTATTTCTATGCTTTAAAACTGTCTAATGTTGCTCTAGGTATGTTGTCCTTATACACTTTTCCCGTCATTACGACTTTGTTGGAGCCTTTAATAATTAAATCCAGATTAGACCCTGTTCATATTATGTTAGGTATTCTAGTCCTTATTGGTATATATATATTAACCCCTGAATTCAATTTTGAAAGTGATAAAGTAAAAGGAGTTTTAGTTGGCGTACTTTCTGCTATATTTTATTCCTTAAGAATACTAATTCTAAAACGTCATGTGGTGAAGTACAATGGCACTATGCTAATGTTACATCAATTACTTATTTTAACTATAGTTCTTTTGCCAATTCTATTCTTTATGGACAATTCAGGAATAACTACGCAATATCCTTTTGTTATTTTATTAGCACTTCTTACAACTGCCATTGGTCATACCATGTTTATTTATAGTTTAAAACATTTTTCAGCTAGTACAGCAAGTATTATAACCAGCATCTTACCTTTTTATGGAATATTAATCGCGTATTTCTTTCTTAATGAAATTCCGAGTAAAAACACCTTAATTGGTGGACTTATAATTATTTCAACAGTCATAATTGAAAGCGTCAGATCAAAGGTTAAAAGGTAATTCGTGATCTTTTTACATTTTTATTGTAACAATTCATATACAATTGCGTTCTAATAAATATCATCAATCAAAAATAATTCCATTATGTTAAAGCAATTCTTTATAATCTGCTCAGGGTCTGACACTAATATTTTAAAAGATTGTTCTGTTGGAGAACAAAATAAATATGCAGGAATTGGAGCCACTGTCTTCTTTACTGCTCTCATGGCATTTATTGCTGCAAGTTATGCTCTTTTCACAGTTTTTGATAATCTTTTAGCATCCATTTTTTTTGGTTTTATCTGGGGATTATTGATATTTAATCTGGACAGATTTATTGTATCCACCATTAAAAAAAGAAACAATTTTATGGATGAATTGATACAAGCTTCTCCAAGAATACTTTTAGCGGTTATTATTGCTGTGGTAATTGCTAAACCATTGGAAATGAAAATTTTTGAAAAGGAAATCAATCAGGTTTTACTGACTGAAAAAAATCAGATGACCCTTGAAAATAAAGATCAAATTGCATTACAATTTGCTCCAAAAACTGAATCTCTTGATCAA
>CAYTSL010000496.1:0-1605 GCA_964440415.1 uncultured Flavobacteriaceae bacterium | reverse complement strand
ATTCTTCATGAGCTGGAAGAACTCAGGACGGAGCTGCGCTACAGGGAGAAGAACAAGCGGAGGAAGAAGTGAGGCCTAACCTGATACTAACATGCTGAAACGAATTCAACATTTTTTGCTGTTTTTACACCAGGAAAACTATTCCAGGCTGCTTATTGTGATCCTTTTCATGATCCTTGCAAGTGGTCTGGCACTCTCCTTTCTAGAGCCTGGGATGAGTTTTGTCAATGGCCTCTGGTGGAGTGTTGTAACACTGACCACTGTAGGCTATGGAGATATTTCTCCGACTACGGTGGGAGGACGAATTGTTGCTATTATCATCATGTTCTTTGGTATCGGCCTGCTGGGTATGCTCAGTGGTAATCTGGCAACAATAATGATCAGCAAACGTATAAGAGAGAGTAAAGGTATGGAAACAATAGATCTGGAAGATCATGTAATTCTTTGTGAATGGAATCATCGGAGCCGTGCTGTACTAAAAGAGTTGCGGGCAGATCCTGCAACGAAAGACACGCCAATTGTGCTTATTGCCGATATAGATGAAAAACCGATCGATGACCCGAACCTCTTTTTTGTCGGCGGTGCAGTTAACGAAGAAACTCTGCAAAAGGGTAACCTGGAAAAAGCGGCAACAATTATCATACTAGGGGATGACAGTCTTGAACCTACTGCAAGGGACGCAAAAGTTGTACTCACTACTTTAACCATAGAAACTCTCTGTCCCCAGGTCTATTCAGTGGTTGAGCTTGTTGATCAATCCAACGAGCAGCATTGCAGGCGGGCAAATGCCGATGAAATCATCATTGGAAGTGAACTCAGCAGCCATCTGCTTGCCAGTGCCGCCAGAGACCATGGCATAAGTACCATTGTTTCAGAACTCCTCAGTTCCAGATACGGTAATGATCTCTTCCTCATCCCACTGCCTGAAAAACTGATTGGAAAAAACTTCCTTGATGGTCTTGTTATCATGAAAAAAGAGGACCAGGCAACACTGCTCGGGATACAAAAAGGAGTGAAAGGAGAACTCATTACAAATCCTGATGCAGGCTATGTTTTTTCCAGAGATGATTATCTCATTATTATATCAAAAAAACGTACGCAGGAATCGTGACTCAAGAGAACATGGGCCAGAAGAACATTATTTTAACTGGGTTTATGGGTACCGGGAAGACCACGGTTGGTACGTTACTTGCCGAAAACCTTGGGTATGGCTTCGTCGATACTGATCAGCTTATTGAAGAGAAATGCGGCATGTCCGTTCCCGCATTTTTTAAGAGAAAAGGTGAAACTGCTTTCCGTGAAATGGAACGGGGTGTGGCAAAAGAACTTGGGGAGCAGAGTTCGCTTGTTATCTCAACTGGGGGTGGCTTTATGCTCGACCCGGTCAATGCTGAGATCGTAGGCAAAACCGGCAAGGTGTTCTGCCTGGTGGCAACTCCTGAAGAGATACTCAACCGTATATCAGAGGATTCGGGAGCTGATCGTCCCCTGCTGCAGGGCAAAAACCCCAGGGAACGCATCGTTGAACTACTGCAGGAACGGCAGGAAGAATATACGCAATTCTTACAGCTTATAACTTCGCATAAGACACCATTACAAATTGTA
>CAYTSL010000495.1:0-1613 GCA_964440415.1 uncultured Flavobacteriaceae bacterium | reverse complement strand
GAAATCTATTCAAAAAATTTTGGCTAGCCGCCGAGCACCGCCCGCTGGACCCGGCCCGGTGCACGTTTCAGGAAACGCCGGGCCAATTCCTCGAACTCATCCGAAAGGTCGGTCAAATGGATTTCCAAACTCCCTTCACGGTCGCTGGGAGCCATTAGATCCAATCGCTGCAACTCGCGCTGCAAGTGCTCCGCACAGGTGCTCGCGGAGTCCACCAAGCGCACGTCCTCCGGCAAAAACTCGCGCAATACCGGAATCAACAACGGGTAGTGCGTGCAAGCCAGCATCAGCGTGTCGATACCCTTCTCAACCAGTGGATCAAGATACGACTTCAACACCAAACCCGTGGCCGGATGATCGATCCAGTTTTCCTCGATCAACGGCACCAGCAATGGCGTCGCCTGCCCGTGAATGATCAAACCGGTTTTCCGCAACGCCAGCGCATGCTGATAGGCATGGGATCGGATCGTGCCCCGCGTCGCAATAATACCGATCCGCGACGCCTCCGCATCCGCCAGCGCCGCCTCCACTCCAGGTTCGATCACACCAATCACGGGGACCCGGTATTGCTCCCTCAGCAGCGGCAAGGCGTGGGCCGTCGCCGTATTACAGGCCACCACGATCGCCTTGACCCCGTGGCCCGTCAGAAACCGGGCATCCTCGTCCGCGAATTGCCGAATCGTCCCGGGGCTCTTCGAACCATAGGGAAGCCGCGCCGTATCCCCGAGATAAAGAATATCCTCGGACGGCAATAGTTCCTGCACGGCGCGCACCACCGTCAAACCACCGACGCCCGAGTCAAAAAAACCAAGAGGAGCTGAATTCACTGCGGCGATTGTTGCCGCCGCCTCCCGTCTCACGCAAGCGGGAAGCATGAATCCCGGGATTTTGCCAAATTAGGCATTCACTCAAAAAATCCGAAATCCGAAATTTCAAGGGTGACCTCTGCGTAAAAGCCGACTAACTCGTTCGCCACCGAATCCGTTCGGCTCAATCAACCCTATATCATCATGCACTCACGACGTAACTTCCTCCTGAAACTTGCCGCAACCGCCGGAACGCCGGCGCTTCTCGCCAGCCGTGCCTTCGCCGCCGACACCCCTCCTCCGGTCAAACTCACCGAAGACGATCCCGTCGGCAAGGCCCTCGGCTACAAGGAAGACACCACCAAGGTAGACGCCAAGAAATACCCTCAACACAAGCCCGAGCAAATTTGCTCCGGTTGCGTCCTCTACACCGGCAAGACAGGCGAAGCATCCGGTCCGTGTTCCGCGTTTGGCAACAAGATCGTCACCGCCAAAGGCTGGTGCTCGGCCTACGCCGTGAAACCCCCGGCCGCCAAGTAATCCCACGTTTTTGACAACCTCCATGCGCCCCACCGCGCATGGAGGTTTTTTTGTGCTCGGAATCCCCTCCCACTTTCCGCTTTCCCATATGAGCCCCCGGCCTTAGCGTCCCGCCGTTATGAGCAATTGCGGCCCGAAAATGAAAATGGACCCGGTGCTACACCGGAGTCAGAAACCTTCCTGGATCAAGGTCCGCCTTCCCAATAATCCCGAGTTCTGGTCCACCAAATCGTTAATCAACGATCTCAATCTCGTCACCGTTTGCGA
>CAYTSL010000494.1:0-1614 GCA_964440415.1 uncultured Flavobacteriaceae bacterium | reverse complement strand
GCAAACGCGGTATATATCATCCTTTTTTATTTTATGACAGCATCTTTCGCATAACATATGCATCATTACGATTGGTTTGTCCTAATTGCTACCTTGTTATTTATTGTGCTCTATGGCGCATGGAAAACAAAAGGAAGCAAGAACGTACAAGACTACATACGTGGTGGTAACAAAGCAAAATGGTATACAGTAGGATTATCTGTAATGGCAACTCAGGCCAGTGCAATAACCTTTTTATCAACTCCTGGTCAGGCATTTCATTCAGGAATGGGATTTGTTCAATTCTATTTTGGCCTACCTATAGCCATGGTAATAATATGCCTGGTCTTTATTCCAATTTATCACAGACTAAAAGTTTACACCGCATACGAATTTCTTGAGGATCGATTCGATTTAAAAACAAGATCATTAACAGCAATTTTATTTTTAATTCAACGTGGTCTGGCAGCAGGAATCACCATTTTTGCCCCAGCCATTATTTTATCAGCTGTTCTGGGGTGGAATTTAATTACACTAAACATTGTTATTGGTATACTCGTTATAATCTATACGGTTTCCGGTGGCACCAATGCTGTCAGTGTGACTCAAAAACAGCAAATGGCTGTTATTTTTACAGGTATGTTCATTGCTTTCTACCTAATTGTTAGTTACTTACCCGAAAATGTAACCTTTAAAAAAGCATTAGAAATAGCAGGAGCCAGTGGCAAGATGGAGATCTTGGATTTTTCTTTTGATTTCAATAACAGATACACATTCTGGAGTGGAATTATAGGAGGTACTTTTTTAGCACTCTCCTATTTTGGAACCGATCAGAGTCAAGTACAACGCTATTTATCAGGGAAATCATTAAAGGAAATGCAATTGGGTTTGATATTTAACGGTTTGCTAAAAATCCCGATGCAATTCTTCATATTATTGGTTGGAGTTATGGTTTTTGTGTTCTATCAGTTTAATAGTTCTCCTGTAACTTTTAACCCTATAGCTTTAGAGGAATTAAACAAGTCAAACTATGTTGATGAATTTATATTGATACAAGATGAGCAAAATAAAATATTTAATGATAAACAACTCATAATTAATAAGTACCTGGAAACAGGTGATGTGAAATATAAAGAATACATAGCACTGGCTAACCAAGCAGATAGTGAGATAAGAGATGAAGCTAAAATTTTAATTGATAAAGTTGCTGAAGAAAAGGATATTAAAATAGAGTCTAATGATCGAGATTATGTGTTCATTCATTTCATATTAAACAATCTTCCTCGTGGACTCATAGGGCTATTACTAGCTGTTATTTTAAGTGCAGCCATGTCCTCAACCGCTAGTGAATTAAACGCCTTGGCATCTACTACTTCCATTGATCTGTACAAACGGAAAGCAAAGAATTCAAGTGAAATGCATATGGTAAAGGCTACAAAACTTTTTACTGTTTTGTGGGGTGTTTTCGCCATTGGAATTGCCTGTGTAGCAAATCTTGCTGAAAACCTGATTCAATTAGTTAATATAATCGGTTCTATATTTTACGGAAACGTCCTGGGTATTTTTCTTTTGGCCTTCTTTTTTAAATATGTCAGGGGTAATGCCGTATTTCTGGCTGCAATAATTACTACACAG
>CAYTSL010000493.1:0-1615 GCA_964440415.1 uncultured Flavobacteriaceae bacterium | reverse complement strand
AAGGCTTCATTAGAAAAAAGCACTCAGGTTGGACTAAAGAACATCAATCAACGATACAGTTTAATTTCAAATAGAGCTGTAGAAATTATTAAAACAAATCAAACATTTAAGGTAAAATTACCTTTATTAAAACAAGAAATTACAGTTATGAGAACACGAGATTATAAAAACGAAAGTAGTAAGTATATAAGAGCTAAACAACGCGTAGATGAACTTAAAGGATTTTACGGGAATTTAATATCCTATTGCGTGGTCATACCATTTTTGGTATTTATAAACTATCAGACCTATTGGGGTTTTCAATGGTTTTGGTTTCCTATGGGTGGATGGGGATTGGGATTAATAATTCATGCTTTTTCAATATTTGGGTATGGCTCGACTTGGGAAGAAAGAAAGATTAGAGAATTAATGGATAAGGATAACGAATTTTAAAATTAAAATAATGGAACAGAAATATATAGAACAACCCAATTATAAGGAAGAGGATAGATATTTGAGAGCAAAAAAAAGGGTGAAGCAAATAGAAGGATTTTACTGGCACTTGTTTTGGTATTTTGCAGTTAATATCTTTATTTGGGTAATGGCATACAGTGGTTCAGATCCAGATGAGAACTTCTTTAACTTTGGTACATTTAGTACAGCCTTTTTTTGGGGAATCGGATTAGTAGCGCATTGGGCAAGTGTGTTTGGGAAAAACTTGATATTCTCTAAGAACTGGGAAGAAAGAAAAATAAAGGAATACATGGACAAAGATAGATTTGACAATAACAAAATTTGATCAATTCATTTTATGAAAGTTATAATTATTGAAGACGAAAAGCCATCAGCAAGGCGATTACAAAGAATGTTGAATAGTTTAGATATCAAGGTTGATACCTTATTGCATTCAGTAAAAGAATCAATTAATTGGTTTAAAAACAATGAACATCCAGATCTCATATTTTTAGATATTCAATTAAGTGATGGTTTGTCATTTGAGATATTTGATGCAGTTAAAATCACATCAGCAATTATTTTTACAACTGCTTATGATGAGTATGCGCTGCAGGCATTCAAATTAAATAGTATTGACTATTTATTAAAACCAATAGATGATGAGGATTTAGAGGTTGCGGTTAAAAAGTACCAAACAATAATGCCAAAAAAACAGGCTGTAACTATAGATTTTGATGATATTAAAAAAATGCTTACCAATCCAATTGAAAGAGAATACAAAAAAAGATTCTCGGTTAAGATAGGTCAGCATTTAAAACTTATCAATATTGATGAAATAGAGTGTTTTTACAGTGAAAACAAAGGAACCTATCTTCATACTACAGGAGGGCGAAATTATTTAATAGATATGACACTAGAGCAGTTAGAAGGTGAGTTAGAACCTCATACGTTCTTCAGGATCAATAGGAAATTCTTCGTTAATATCCATGCCATTAAAGACATGATAAGTTATACCAATTCACGTATTCAAATTAAACTAAATTCTTACAATGAGCAAGAAGTTATTGTTGCCAGAGAACGTGTAAAAGACTTCAAAGATTGGCTAGATTAGCTTAAGTTACCTAGGTCACAAAGATTATCTTTTAAACTGATTTTAATCATCTTTTAAGAAAAATCTCAT
>CAYTSL010000492.1:0-1617 GCA_964440415.1 uncultured Flavobacteriaceae bacterium | reverse complement strand
TTTGTGCCTAGTTTCTAGATGTAAGAAAAATAGTTATAAAATAAATGAAAAAAATACGATGAAATACAAATAAATCCGTTAAATTGCACAAAATTTAGGATGAAACGTTTTAAATCAAAACAGTTTTTAGCTTAAAATAATAACATAAAAAGCCTTAAAATAACCTTAATCTAACTCGACTTATTATGGAAAAAAGTCTTTCATTAGAGAATTACATAATACATAGATTATTACTTCTATTATTTCTTTGGGTACCAATATTTTTATATGCCCAATGCCCTACGGTCACAGATTCAAATCCAGTTATTTGTGATGCCAGCAACTTTACATTTACCAATTTAAATGCATATGCGTCACCTTCAAGTAATGTTGTCTGGTATGATGCAGCAACTGGGGGTAGTCCTTTTACTGCTACTCAATTAGTGGAGCAAACAACTTATTATGCGGGAGATAATACCGGAACTTGTACACCAAGACCATCTATTACTGTCGATTTTGTTGTTGATCCATCCGGTCAAAATTTGGATGGTATTTTTTGTAACAACGAGAATCCAACAATTCAACTTTATATTAATGAGGTTTTACAACCAAACGTTCCAGTAGGAGGTTCTGTAGAAGTTTATACAGATATTGACTTAACAAATCTAGCTAATCCAATTGATGCCCTTCCAGGAGGAGCAACGAATTATTATATTGTTTTTGTAGATAGTAGTGGAATTTGTAAAAGTCAGGTAGAGCCAGGAAGTACAGCCGTATTTGATGCTCCGGCTGATCCAACACCTCCAAACCCTCAACAATTATGTTCGGATGCTAATCCTACAATTAATGAATTGGATCCTGGTACAACAAGCAGCTTTAGTTGGTATGAAAACATAGATGGTTTAGGAAACCCAATTCCACCAGCTTTGGCACTTTCAACCCCTTTGGTTGATGGAAATACATATTATGTTCAGATCAATGATATTTTTTGCATTAGTAATGCAGTAGCTGTAACAGTTACAATTGATGATCCACCAGAACCTGGTTTATCTGCAACACTAGAATATTGTGAAGATAATATTCCAGCTTCAGACTTCAATTTATATGGTGAACTGGGATTACCAGCCCCAGATACAACAGGTACTTGGACTGGACCATTATCCACTTCCGGTGGACATTTAGGAACAGTGAATATTTCTAGCCTCACTACTCCTGGCACCTATGTATTTACATATTCATTGGATGCAGTAGGAGTTTGTCCTGACGCGTCATCTAGTGTAACTATAATAATTAGAGAAATTTTATCTTCTGGGATTCCTTCAGCAGATAACCCAGCATCATATTGTGAAGCGGATCTCCCTGCTAGTTTTGATCTATTTACATTATTGGACAATGAAGATCCAGCAGGTCTTTGGACTCAAGGAACAACAAGTTCGGATCCTCCTGTTACTACTCCAATTGATTTAACAGGCTTTGCTCCTGGAACATATAACTTTACGTATTCACAAAATGTCAACCCTAACCCTTGTCCGGAAGAATCAACAACAGTTCAAGTAATTGTTTTGGAAGACCCGAATGCAGGAGTTGCTGTTAATCAGATATTTTGTGAGAATGATTTATCAGCAAATTCACCATTTG
>CAYTSL010000491.1:0-1618 GCA_964440415.1 uncultured Flavobacteriaceae bacterium | reverse complement strand
GCCTTCGTATAAAATGGCGTAAACAGTATCTATTATTGGTGTGTTTGCCTTATTCTCATTCTTTTCATTTAATAAATAAGCACTTTTTGTTGCGTAGTACCCTTCCGCAATCATGCTCATTTCCATTTGAGCAGATTTCACAGTGTAACCCTTACCAATCATGTTTCCAAACATCCTGTTTCTTGAAAAAACAGAATAACCAGTTACAAGCAGATCACCTAAATAAGCAGAATTATTAATGTTTCGTTTCATATTGTGCACTTTCTTAATAAAACGTTTCATTTCACGAATAGCATTACTCATCAATACACTCTGGAAGTTATCACCATAACCTAAACCATGAGCGATTCCTGCAGCAATAGCGTAAATATTTTTAAGCATAACGGAATATTCCACTCCAATAATATCGTCACTAATTTTTGTTTTTATATAGTTACTGGATAATTTATTGGCAATTTCTTGCGCTTTTTCGGCATCTGCACAGGATATCGTTAAATAGGATAAACGCTCTAATGCAACCTCTTCAGCATGACAAGGGCCGGCAATAACTGCAATATTTTCAAAAGGGACTTTGTAAACTTCATTAAAATGTTCACCAACCAACAAACTAGATTCTGGAATTATACCTTTAACTGCAGATACCACTATTTTATTTGTAACATCAACCGTTAGTTTTTCTAATTCAGAATACATAAATGCCGATGGAATCACAAAAATCAATACATCTGCATAATTTGCCATCTCATTAATATCGTTACTCAATTTAAGCTTGTCTAATTTAAATTCAACTGAACTTAAATAACTAGGATTGTGCTGTTCTCTCAACAAATGCTCCTTAATGTACACACTTCTCATGTACCAACCAACTTCATCTAAATTTTCGCAAAGCATTTTTACTATGGCTGTAGCCCAACTTCCTGATCCAAATACGGCATATTTCAGTTCTTTACTCATATAATGTAATTATTATGTAACCAAAAATACGCAAAATTTCAGTGAAACTATTTTTTGAAAATTTGTCTCACAAATCATTCAAAAAAATATTAATTGAACAAATCTCGCTGAAGAGCGAGAACTTTTCATTCTTTAGATAAAAATATTATTATATAATTGAAAACCAGTTATTTATTGTTTTTGGCATACGTTTTGAATAATAGTTATTATAACTTTTAAATTGTTGGATTATGAAACGAACAAAATTACTTTTAGGATTAGCTCTAGTAACTACGGTTTTTACATCTTGCGTAGTAGATGTAGTTCATGATGATTATGGATATATAGATAATACACCAGCAATTACATTAAATCAGTTATTAGGTTCTCACGAATTGTGGTATGTAGATATTAATGAAACAGTTGGTTATGGAGAAACACCGTTTTTACAAATAGCCTTTACTATGTCTTTTAGAAATGGAACCGTTTACGCGAACAATAATTTAGTAGGAATTGGAAGCCAGGGAAACGGATTTGGAATTTCTGTTGGATATTATGATGCATACGATATGATTCTTGACATCTATCATGATATTGATGGTTACACAACTTTTGATATCTATCAAATCGATAATAATACCATTGAACTTTACAATCCTTATAATGATACGTCGTACTTCTTACA
>CAYTSL010000490.1:0-1619 GCA_964440415.1 uncultured Flavobacteriaceae bacterium | reverse complement strand
CATAAAAAGACATGAAACAAAAAAACCATCAATTAAGATGGTTTTTTATACGTTTTATTTTGGGTTGGGTTTATTCCGCCAAACGCACTTTTACCGCGCTTAAGCCTTTTTCGCCTTTTTCTACTTCAAATGTTACTTGGTCGTTCTCTTTAATCTCGTCTATGAGATTTGTTGAATGCACAAAGACATCTTCATCAGAATCTTTTATGTTTATAAAACCAAATCCTTTGGCATTATTGAAAAATTTTACTGTACCTTCTTTCATGTTGTTTACTTTATTATTATTCATTAATTTATTTACAAATTGTCTTAACATTATTTCTATTTTTAAAATTTGAGGTCATTATTTTCATCCAATACTTTCTTTTAGCTTTATTATTAATCTACCAATATTGTATTGAAACATTGTGACGCATCAGACTATTTAGACTGAACTACATCTATTAAAAAATGAAGAAAGCAAAGGTTTGATTAAAATTGCAAGAATTTAAAAAAAGATACGCTGTCTAAATATTTAACTTTACAAAGTTAGGTTAAATTAGCATTGGTTTTTAAAACAATGTGTTAAATAATTGATAATCAATGCATAAATATATTGATCACAATAAATATTGAGTCAATAGTATTGTTTATATTCAATTTAAAAAATGAAGTATAGATTAAGTATTTTATTTAGTTGTCTATTTTTTATAGGATACACACAAAACTACTTTGATATTGTAAATATATCCTATACCAATACACCTAAGACTGATTTTGAAATTTCCAATGCACAAACCACCGTTGAAGAATTAGCTCTAGAATTAAACTTTCCAATTATTCTAAACGATAAAATAGTTTTACTAACTGGCTTATTCGGAAACAAAACTTCGGTAAATTTAGATGCTAACGTTCCTAGAACGAACTTAAATGTGCTAGGATTGAATCTTGGAATAAATAAAACTTTTAATGATACATGGTCAGCCACATTTATGGTTTTTCCTAAAATTGCTTCAGACCAAATCGAGTTTACAGGAGATAATATTCAACTAGCATTTTTATCATTATTCACCAAAAAAAAGCGTGATAACTTAAAATACCGATATGGTGTGTATGCTAACACAGAAAAATACGGAATTATTGTAGTTCCTATTTTTGGTCTGTATTATTTGAGTACCAATCAAAAATTTGAGGTCAATTTGAACTTACCAATTATTGCTGATATTAATTATGAAATAAGTAAGAAAATATGGCTTGGTATGAAGTTTGACGGATTAGGCACTACTTATAATTTAAATGAACAAAACTATAGTGCTAATGGTGCTTATGTTTCTAAAATTTCTAATGAATTGGTAAGTTATTTGCGGTTTCAGTTAAGTAAATCGATATACTTAAACACTAAAGTAGGTTATGCCATTAGACGAAATTATGAAGTCTATGACTCCAATGATAAAGTAGATTTGGCTTTAACTGGTTTTTATTTTGGTGATGATAGAACCCAATTGAACGAGCGTTTTAAAGATGGTGCTATCTTTAAAATAGAGCTATTATATAGACTTCATTTCAAATAAAGTTATATTAAGTTTGTGTGTTAAACTCATCTTTGATTCAATTCAAATTTATTTACGGGTTTACATTAT
>CAYTSL010000489.1:0-1625 GCA_964440415.1 uncultured Flavobacteriaceae bacterium | reverse complement strand
CTCATAAAAACGGTACTACTCTAAAAGAGGAAGCGATTAATCTAGGCTATGTTACTGCTGATGAATATGATGAATGGGTGAAACCAGAGGATATGGTAGGCAGTTTAAAGTAAAATAAATGGATATGAGAAGAAAAATATTCACTGCCCTGGCGATTTTTACAGGTTTATTTACGCTGGCACAAACAACGTTTATCAAAACACAAACCTTAACATTAACTGGTACTGAAGGTGATGCACCCTATCCAATTGCATCCGCCGATATAGACAACGATGGTTTTAAAGACCTTGTGATTGGTACAGATTTTGGTGGTGCTATTTTTTGGTTCAAGAATGATGGCGTTGGTAATTTCACGCAACAACCTACCGTTACAAATACTTTGGCTAGAGTAATTGATATAGTTTTGGTTGATATTAACGGAGATACTACTATAGATATATTAGCGACTTCTTTTGCTGATAATAAAGTAGTGTATTATCCTAATTCTCTGGCAAATCCAGGTACATTTGGTTCAGAAACAACCATATCGTCTTCAATAGATGGTGCTACAGACGTTGATGTCGTTTTATTGAATGGGGATAGTTTTTTAGATGTTGTAGTCTCAGCTTTTGATGCAGACAAAATTGTTTGGTTTGGAGGTAATGGTGATGGAACTTTTGGAGAAGAAAACATTATGATCAATTCGATTGTTAAGCCCGGAAGTTTCGATCTTAAAGACATTGATACTGATGGTGATCTTGATCTAGTAGTGGCTAACGCAATCAACATAGATGATTTACCTGATATGAATACTAGTGTTATTGAGGTTTTCTTTAATTCAGGACTGACTTTTACCAAGGATACAAACTCTGTTACTAATGACAATGACTACTTATTCAATGTGTCTTTTGAAGATATAGATTCTTCTAATAACGTTGGTATTACATCAGACATTTTGGCTACTGACATATTCGGTGATTTGGTGCATTATAATAGAAATGCTTCTGGAAATTATGATGAAACTATCATTTCGTCAACAATTTTAAATCCCGCTTCAGTTGCTTTTTGTGATCTAGATATTAGTGGAGATGACCTTAAGGACATTATTCTTTCAAGCGGAACTAATGGAGTGGGGAATGACATAGTTTGGTTCAAGAATAATGGGTCTGGCAATTTTTCTACCGAACAGGTGATTGATAACACCCAAAGTAATACTTTTAAATTTATAGTCGAAGACTTTGATAACGATGGTGATCTCGATATTGCCAGCGCGGCTTATAATAATGACCAAATCAGTATCTTCAATAATCAGAAATTTGTATTGAGCATAGAAGAATTCCAAGGTGAAATATTTCGATTATATCCCAATCCAGTAATTGACTATTTACGAATTGATACATCAGTTTTGAATGAATCTGGATATACGATATACAATGTCCTTGGCAATAAACTTATGGAAGGTACGTTGATCACAAATACAAGCATCGATGTTACCCAATTGAATTCTAGTATATATTACTTCCAACTTAAAGACTCAGGAAAAGTTTATAAATTCATTAAAAACTAAAAGCCGATAAATAAACTATTGACTTTTTTTAATTGTTTGCAGTTATGATAGTAATTTGTATGATTGTTTTGCTATTTCC
>CAYTSL010000488.1:0-1626 GCA_964440415.1 uncultured Flavobacteriaceae bacterium | reverse complement strand
AGCACTTAATGTTACCTTTTTTAAATCCGAATATATTTCCGGAGAGCTTGTTACCGATTTTGGCGAAGCATTTTAAAAATCCAAAGGCATCCAGTGACACAGATCAACAATTGAGTTTAGCTTTAAAGCAATTCGATGAAACCAATGGCCTTCATTATGTATTTGAAGTACCTTTGGGTAAAGAATTTAAATTATATAATGGAAAAATATTCAAGAGAGGGTCAAAACGTGTGAAACGAATAGAATGTAAAGAAATAGTAACAGGAAGAACGTATTTGTTCAACCCGAATGCAGAAGTAGAAATATTAAATTAATAGTAATCCTTTATTAGGAACAAAAAAATTAAAATGAATAAAAATTATTATGCCATATTAATGGCAGGAGGAGTAGGGTCAAGGTTTTGGCCAGTTAGTACAGAAAATAATCCAAAGCAATTTCACGACATGTTGGGCACAGGTGATACGCTTTTACAGAAAACATTTTACAGGTTAATAAAACTAATTCCGAAGGAGAATGTATTTATATTAACCAATGAGCGATATAAGGATCTGGTTAATGATCAACTTCCCGTATTAACAGATCGTCAAGTGGTTTTAGAACCTGAAATGAGAAACACTGCACCATGCATTTTATATGCGTCTTTAAAAATTCAAAAGGAGAATCAGGATGCCGTTATGATAGTTGCTCCAAGTGATCACTGGATTGAGGATGAAGACAAATTCAAACGAAATGTAAAACAGGCTTTTGAATACAGTGCTAAAAATGATGCATTATTGACGTTAGGTATACAACCAACATTTCCTAATACAGGATATGGTTACATAGAATTTGACAAAAGCTCTAAACAGGATATCAAACCTGTCCTTCAATTTAGAGAAAAACCGGATTACAATACTGCTAAAGAATATCTAGCAAAAGGCAATTATCTTTGGAACGCCGGAATCTTCATATGGAGTGCTAGAAGTGTTGTGGAAGCCTTTAAGAATTGTGAACCAAAGCTTTATGAACTGTTTAACCGAGGCATTGATGTCTACAATACTGATTTTGAAGACGACTTTATCAGGGATAATTATGGTAAAGCCGAAAACATTTCTGTGGATTACGCAATTATGGAAAAATCCAAAAATGTGTTTGTACTTCCAGCTGAATTTGACTGGAATGATCTGGGTACCTGGGGAAGTTTATATGATAAGCTGGAAAAGGATGACAATAACAACGCCCTTGTAAATGCCAAAATATTGGCTGAAGATTCATCCGGTAATATGATAAGAACCGCAAAGGACAAAGTTGTTGTTATAGATGGTCTAAATGACTATATCATAGTGGATAAAGAAAATGTTTTACTTATATTTCCAAAAGAAAAGGAACAGGATATTAAAAAGGTCCTTCAAAGTGTGAAGAAAAAATTTGGAGAGAACTATGTATAATGCTTAACTTTTCATATCAGTTTTAGTTGATAATTATGGAAGAAAGTAAATTCAATTTTGAAGAAGAAAAATCACAGGAGAAAGCAGTTGAGCAATCTAAAGAAGCAGTAAAAAAAGATGCTAAAGGCTTATGGGTAAGTACAAAGCAATTCATGAATGAATTGTTAGACTTTAGGCATGATACTGATCGTGATGCAAC
>CAYTSL010000487.1:0-1628 GCA_964440415.1 uncultured Flavobacteriaceae bacterium | reverse complement strand
CATTCCCATCAAAAGGCATGAATTCTATAAAACGTATAGAAACCGATAAATGTCTTGTCAATTCAATAAAATCATTGACTTCGTCGTCATTGAATCCATTGATCAAAACAATATTCATTTTTACATTAAATCCTTCATTAATCAACAACAATATGTTTTCATAGGCCTTTTTAAACTGGTCTCTTCTTGTAATGAATTTGAATTTATCCTCCTTTAAAGTGTCTAAACTTACATTAATATCATTCAATCCATATTTTTTAAACATATCTATGAACCGGTCGACTAAAATAGCATTGGTTGTTATTGATAGTTTTACATCAAGTCGATTAAGCTGTTTGAGTACCTCTTCAAAATCTTTTCGAACTAATGGTTCACCACCAGTCAACCTTATTTTATTCACACCATGCTTAACAAACACTTTAGCGATTTCATAAATTTCATCGGTATTCATGATGTCACTTCTGGGTGATAATTTTACACCTTCAGCAGGCATGCAATAGGTGCAGCGAAGGTTGCATTTTTCTGTCAATGAAATTCGCAAATAACTATGTTTTCTGCCAAATGAATCGGTTAATATTTGTTTTTCTTTAAGCATTTATATCGTGTTGTTGACCTCTTAATATTTTGAAAATATGCAATAGGTGAGGAAATACTGCATCCATTGATTCTTTGGCACCAATGGTTGAACCTGGTAATCCAAGAACTAAACAGTTTCCTAATGTTCCTGCTATACTTCTTGATAGCATGGAATATGGCGTACGGTTTTGTCCATAGCTTCGTATGGCTTCTTCTATGCCAGGAATTCTGCGTTCCAAAATTGGTTCCAGTGCTTCTGGTGTGACATCTCTATAGGATAATCCTGTTCCCCCTGTAAAGATTATCAGATTGTAATTTTCTGACTGCTCTATGGTTTTGTTTCTTATGATCTCGATCTCATCAGGAATGATCTCATAATTACTTATCTCCACTTCACTTTGCTTCAGTTTCTCTATTATGGCTTTTCCTGCTTTATCTTCTTTTTTACCTTGAGAAATAGTATCTGAACACACTATCACACTTGCTTTTAATTTTGATAGATGTTTTTCTTTAAAGCTGCTTTTACCTCCTTTTTTTTCAACCAGTTTTATGGTACTGATCTCTATTTGTTTGTCGATGGGTTTTAGCATATCATACATGGTCAAAGCGACTACAGAAGCTCCATGCATTGCTTCAACTTCAACACCTGTTTTGTAGATTGTTTTTACTGTAAAAAGGATTCTAATGTTTAGTCCTTCTACTTCATATTCTATAGATGTAAATTCGATTGGTAGTGGATGACAATCCGGTATGATATTCTGGGTATTTTTAACAGCTAGTAAACCAGCGGTTTTAGCCATTTCAAAAACATTGCCTTTTGGAACCTTATTGTTCTGAATAGCATCTATGGTTTCTTGCTTGCTTACTTTAACATTTGCTTCCGCAATAGCAATCCTTAACGTGTTTATTTTATTTGTAATGTCAACCATTTTTATCCTTTTAGCTATTTACTTTCCATTGATGTGATTGGTCTTCCAAGATCTCCTTTCCGAAAATTGGAACATCCTCTTTTACGCGATTTACTATATATTCTGTGGCTTCATACACTTCTT
>CAYTSL010000486.1:0-1629 GCA_964440415.1 uncultured Flavobacteriaceae bacterium | reverse complement strand
CAATGAAGATCGAAGAGCAAAAGCAGCAAGCGGCAAAGGTGGTGGCGACGGCGCAAGCAGATCCGAAGCCATTGGCCGCCTATAGAGAGGCCATGCGCCAGTATCAGTCTCGTGTGGGGAGCAATGCGGGCTCCATCATTCCCGGCATGGAAGGGGAGTTCATCAAGCCCGATTTGTCTGATTTGAAATGGACGGCGACCACGCTGCCACACAAAATCCCCAATGGCATCACTTGGTTTGCGCGGGAGGTGGAACTGCCCGAGGCGATGCGTGGTAAAGATCTTACCCTCGACCTTGGAACTGTATACCGGGAGGAAAGTACGTACTGCAATGGTGTGAAGGTTGGGTCCAAACGCTTCTATACAGAACCGAGTGTCCACACCATTCCCGCATCCTTGACCGAGGGAAAGAAGGTTGTCCTTTCGGTGAGGGCGGCAGGGATTCGTGGTGGTGGCATGAGCGGGAAGCAGTCGCTTACAGGTCCGGATGGAACGTCACTCGCTCTGTCGGCGGATGGTTGGAAATATCATCTCTATGCGGGCCATCCGGTAATCCCCGAAGAGCTGGCCTGTCGCGCTTTTTACGGGGGACTCTACGAGGCTACGATCGCTCCGCTGATCCCTTACGCGATTCGCGGCGTCATCTGGTATCAGGGCGAAAACGGCCCCCGTGCCGACAAGTACCCGAAGGTGTTTAAGGACCTGATCAAGGACTGGCGCAGGAACTGGGGCCAAGGTGATTTCCCTTTCTACTTCTGTCAGCTCGCCAATTATCATTCCAAGCAGGCCGCGGTTGACGAGAACGGCGGCTGGGCGGGGATGCGTGAGGCCCAGGCCACGGCGCTTGAATTGCCCAATACCGGCATGGCCTGCCTGATTGACGTCGGCAAGCTCGGTTGTCAGGCGCGCGATATTCACCCTCGCAACAATTTCGAACAAGGCAGAAGACTGGCTTTGATCGCGCGCGACAAGATCTATGGCGAGGATATTGTCAGCTCCGGCCCCATGTGCGACTCCATGGAGATCACAGGCGACAAGATACTTGTAAAATTCAAGTCGGTGGGTTCGGGCCTCTTGCGGGCGGGGATCACAGGCTGGTACGACCACACCATCATGCCCTTGCCGGCGCACCGATCAGACAGTATCCAGGGCTTCACCATTGCCGGCGCCGACGGCGATTTCCGCATGGCCCATGCCCATATTGTCGGCAGAGCTGGGGCTAAAGGCAGAAACACCGTCGAGGTCTCGCACCCCAAAGTGCCCGAGCCGAAATACGTCCGCTTCGCCTGGCATTCCAATCCGCTCCACAACCTCTACAACATGGAACAGCTACCAGCCGTGCCGTTCCGAACTACTTTTACCATGATAGATACCTCTTCTGTAAATAAAAAGTTCTTAAAACTTTTTATTTACAGTATTAATAGACTTGGTTAAGGTCGCTTAAATAGAGAAGAGATTTCCGGTACTGTAAATTAATATTTTATGGGGCTTAAAATAGTCTTTAATATCCCATCACATATAGCTTTAGCCCATTTTTAGTACCACAGAAAATCAATAATTCTTGCTGTGGTACATCCCGTGGTACTAAAAGTGATTGGTATAACATGCCATAAACCTTTGTTTAATTGTA
>CAYTSL010000485.1:0-1631 GCA_964440415.1 uncultured Flavobacteriaceae bacterium | reverse complement strand
TTGAGTTCTATAAAGGGAAAGTCAAATTGTTGCGATCTGGCCTACCTGGAAAGACTACCGCTATTTGCGGAGCAGCAGCTTTGATATGGGAAGATTATTCTGCTTAATTTTAGCGTAATTAAGATTGACTTTAAGGTTTTAATTAACTGCTTGTGAGTAATTTTTCTGCTATTTCAAACCAGCTATTTGCTCTTTCATAACCATTGCTATTGATATTATGGGGTGAGGTAAATAGAATAGACCTGCCACTGAAATGCTCCAGATTATAACTTCGGTCATCAATTAATACATCGCCGGATAATATATGCTTGTCTCCGCATAGGATTCTTTTTTTCCAAGGGATAAAAGGAAAATGTTCATCCAGCCAATTACTTTTCTCTTCCAAAGAGTTCGGAAATTGCATGGCAGCCGAAGCAATATAGACTTCGTGCTTTTCGGATAATTTTTTTAAAACCTCTTGACTGTCCATAATGGGATTCAGATCTCGGAAGAACCCTTTTCTAGTGGCATGTAGGCGAATACTTTCCTGATGCTCTTTAGGAACCTTTTGCCAAACTTCGCAGCCCAAACATATTTGTGTATTAAGTTGTTGGTTGAATTCTGTGTTGTAAATCTCTATATGTGCACCGTAGGTATCTGCAATAACCTCGTCCATATCTACAAAAATTGTCATAGTGTAAAGTTTTGTACGAAGTACTGAAAAAATGATTTGATCTGAAAATGATTATTAAAAATTAATTTTTTAATAATACAATAAAAGTAAACAGAATTTAAAATAAAGCTGGGGCCGTGAAACCGTTTGGAATGTTATTCGAGTTCTTTCGATATGTTATAATGAATAAAGAACGATTTAAATACCAAAAAAAAAGGTAAGAAGAACCCCTTCTATTATTAACATATTCTTATATGTCTAAAGACCCCGATTTAACATATTGCGTTTTATCTTTGAACAGAAAATTCAAATAATTTATAAAATGAAAGTATTCAAATCAATAGCAGTGTTGTCTATGATGCTGATAGTCTGTTTTGCAACTGCACAAACACGAAGTGATAAAAAGCTTATGCAGGACGCTACAAAAGCAAAAAAAACATTGTTAAAAACAGATGCGAGCCTCGAAAAGTTTTTTAATGAATCTGCAGGGTATGTAACCTTTCCTAATGTGGGTAAAGGCGGATTTATAATCGGTGGTGCTTCTGGAAACGGGGTGGTTTACGAAGAAGGGCAGGTCATCGGAATGGCTGCCCTTAAAAAATTGAACATAGGATTGCAGGCCGGCGGCCAAGCGATTATTGAAGTCATCTTTTTTGAAACTTCGGTAGATCTTGAAAGGTTTAAGGAAGGGAAATTTCAATTTGCTGCTGAAGCCTCGGCAGTAGCTTTAAAAACTGGAATTGCAGTCAATGCCAAATACAAAGACGGAGTGGCGGTGTTTGCACTGCCTAAAGCAGGTTTGATGGCCGATGCCTCTGTTGGCGGACAAAAATTCAGTTATGATCCATTTGAGTGAACCAAATGGAATTTCCAAAAATAAAACCCTTGTTCAGTATCTGAACAAGGGTTTTATTTTTTGTCTTACAGATTGATTCTAAAAACGCAATGATTTCACCTAGTACCTATAATACTCTGGTTT
>CAYTSL010000484.1:0-1634 GCA_964440415.1 uncultured Flavobacteriaceae bacterium | reverse complement strand
GCAGAATTTTTGACTAATTTTGCATATTAATAAGTAGTAATACTCAATAAAAAATTAAATTATGGCATTAGAAATAACAGATGCAACGTTTGAAGAAACCGTATTAAAAAGTGATAAACCAGTAATGGTTGATTTTTGGGCAGCTTGGTGTGGTCCATGTAGAATGGTTGGACCGATCATTGAAGAATTAAGTAAGGATTATGATGGTAAAGCCGTTGTTGGTAAGGTAGATGTAGATGCAAACCAGGAATTTGCAGCCAAGTATGGCGTAAGAAACATACCAACCGTTTTAGTATTTCAAAATGGTGAGGTTGTTGGACGTCAGGTTGGTGTAGCACCAAAAAATGTTTATGCAGAGGCAATAGACGCACTTTTATAAAATAAACGTGAAAGAATGTATAAAAGGTTTGCCAATAAGGCAAACCTTTTTTAGTTTAGATAACTCATGAACTTAAAAGAGGAACTAAATAAAGCAGGAGGATTTAAAAATCTTGAACTACTGGCAAAACAAGTAGTAGAAGGTTTTATAGCAGGGATGCATAAAAGTCCGTTTCATGGGTTCTCTGCCGAATTCGCAGAACATAAAATCTATAATGCAGGAGAAAGCACTAGGCATATAGATTGGAAATTATTTGGTAAAACTGAAAAGCTATATACCAAACGATTTGATGATGAAACCAACTTACGTTGTCACATCATTATAGATAATAGCAGTTCTATGCATTATCCTAAGATGAACACCTTTACTATTGACAAATTGAATAAAATTGCGTTTTCTTCATTAGCTTCTGCCTCGATAATCCAAATGCTAAAAAAGCAAAGGGATGCTGTAGGATTGAGCATTTACAGTGACACTTATGATTTTTATGCGCCTGAAAAAGGAAGTGAAAGACATCATATCATGATCATGAATCAGTTAAAGGAAGCTGTCGTTTCTAAACCTATTAATAAACAAACAGAGACATATACCTATTTACATCAAATAGCAGAAAAAATACGTAGGCGATCTTTAATCTTTTTGTTTACAGATATGTTTCAAACAGAAACAGATCATACTAAATTATTTGAGGCTTTAAGGCATTTAAAGTATAACAAACACGAAGTGATTTTGTTTCATGTTTTTGATAAAAATAAAGAACTTGCTTTTAATTTTGATAATAAACCCAAGAGGTTTATTGATGTTGAGACCGGAGAATACATCAATTTATATTCAGAAAATGTAAAGGATAACTACGAAAAAGCGGTAGTAGATTATTTTAAAGAAATAAGATTAAAATGCATGCAATACAAGATAAAATATGTAGAAGCTGACATAAATAATGATTTTAATAATATACTAACGACATTCTTAATTGAAAGACAAAAATTTGTTTAGTTATTGCAATAGAAAAAAAGCATAAAAACATTTGTGATATAAAAAATGGAATGTATATTTGCAACCGCTATAAAGCAACGGTTTGGTAGTTCAGCTGGTTAGAATACCTGCCTGTCACGCAGGGGGTCGCGGGTTCGAGTCCCGTCCAGACCGCAAGTTGTAAGAAAGCTCCAAGAAGTTGGAGCTTTTTTAAGCATTAAAGACAGTTGTGTTGATTGATATACTTAATTGTATATCAATGGTTTAAGTAGTTAAACCG
>CAYTSL010000483.1:0-1638 GCA_964440415.1 uncultured Flavobacteriaceae bacterium | reverse complement strand
GGTGGAGTTGCCAGAAGAGCAGCTTTAATTGAATCCATACGTCAAGAGAACCCTAACACTTTGTTGCTAGATGCGGGTGATATTTTTCAAGGGACTCCATACTTTAACTATTATGGTGGAGAATTGGAATTTAAGTTGATGAGTATGCTTAAATATGATGCAGCAACAATTGGTAATCATGATTTCGATAATGGCATAGATGGATTATTTGCTCAATTACCACATGCAAAATTTGAGTTTATATCTGCCAATTATGATTTTAAGAATACAGTTTTAGATACTCATGTTAAACCCTATAAAATTTTTACTAAGGGAGGTATTAAAATTGGTGTTTTTGGATTAGGAATTGAACTTGAAGGTCTTGTAGATAAAAGGCTATACAAAGAAACTATTTATTTAAATCCTGTAGAAATTGCTCAAGACATGAGTAGAATTTTGAAAGAAGAACAGAAATGTGATATCGTGATTTGTTTGTCCCATTTAGGTTATTATTATAAGAACTATACAGAAAAAATCAGTGATCTTAATTTAGCCAGGGCAACAAAAGATATTGATTTAATAATTGGTGGTCACACTCATACTTTTTTGCCAAAACCTACAATAGAAAAGAATGTTGAAGGTAAAAATGTATTGGTTAATCAAGTTGGTTGCTATGGACTTAAACTTGGACGGATTGACTTTTATTTTGATGCTAACCAGAATAAATCTGGTGAAGGAACTTCAATAATAGTTTAAGATAAAGCCTCTGTAAGTTTCGGATTCATTTTTTCCCTGTAATAACCTTTCACATATAAATATAAACAATAGAAAGTGACTAAATACAACGATTTACTCAATAATTCAAATGTCCACAAATACAAGTAATATTCATTAATAAGGTATAATATATCAGAAAAAATTAGACTTATTGACATTAGTAGTAACAAGATAGACTGCTTGGTTTCTGAACTTAAATAAACTGTAAATGAAAATAATGCAAATAATAGAAGAGAAACTAATCTGACTACAATTAAACTAAGTTCAAGATTATTAATAATGACTTCTTTAAAAATATTATACAACTCATATATAAAATAGATATTTACAGAGAACACAAATATCAAGTAAAGACTAATTACGAAATTTATTTTAAACTTTTTAATTCTATATATCGCCTCATAAATCAAGCAAATATAGCCAAGGCAATAAGCTATTGCTTCTAGATCTATTCCTTTTACTTGCATTTTAAATAAACCAAATACATCTCCTAACAATGCAAATAATATGAATCCCTTTAAAACAATACTAATTTCTCGATACTTATAAATAAATAGAAGTAGAATGGATAACAGAACCCATGGTTCGGTAAAACGTAGAAAGCTCTCACCGTTGGTAAAAAAGGAAATCACTTTTAAGAAAAACAATAGCAGTACAAATAAAAGTAATTTATTATCAGACTGCTTTATCCAGTTAATAATCATAATAACATAAATAGGTATAGCAAATGTAAAACTTTTTATCGATTAAAAAGTGTGTTTCATCGATTATATTGTTAATATTTGATGCATTTTACCCTATTTAGATATATTTTTCCTACAATTTAGAATAATTTATTTATTAGGCGATAACCAAAACTTCCTCGTATTCTAACTTTGATTG
>CAYTSL010000482.1:0-1648 GCA_964440415.1 uncultured Flavobacteriaceae bacterium | reverse complement strand
AAATACCTAACCTTATCTGGATTAGAACCATTAGTGGTGACTCCAGAAAGTAATTTTATAAATGTAGGGGAACGTACCAATGTTACAGGTTCAAGAAAATTTCTACGATTAATAAAAGAAGAAAAATATGATGAAGCACTTGATGTAGCTAGACATCAGGTTGAAGGTGGTGCACAAATTATTGATATCAACATGGACGAAGGTATGTTAGATGGTGTATATGCCATGACAACCTTTTTAAATCTGATAGCATCAGAACCAGATATTTCTCGAGTGCCAATAATGATAGACAGCTCAAAATGGGAAATCATTGAAGCTGGATTGAAAGTTGTACAAGGAAAATCAGTAGTAAACTCCATCAGTTTAAAGGAAGGCGAAAAAGAATTCAAGCGTCAAGCAAAATTGGTTAAGCGTTATGGAGCAGCTGTCATTGTTATGGCTTTTGATGAGACTGGACAAGCAGATAATTACCAAAGACGTATCGATATTTGTAAACGTTCTTATGATATTTTGGTGAATGAAGTAGACTTCCCACCTCAAGATATCATTTTCGATCCTAACATTTTCCCAGTTGCAACTGGAATGGAGGAGCACAGAAAAAATGCTTTAGATTTCTTTAATGCAACTAAATGGATTCGTGAAAATTTACCTTGTGCAAATGTGTCTGGAGGAGTCAGTAATGTCTCATTTTCATTTAGAGGGAACAATACCGTAAGAGAAGCGATGCATTCGTCATTTTTATATCATGCCATTAAAAACGGAATGAATATGGGAATTGTAAACCCAGCTATGTTGGAAGTTTATGACGAAATACCTAAAGATTTATTAGAATGTGTTGAAGATGTTTTATTTGATAGGAGAGATGATGCGACAGAACGTTTACTTGATTATGCTGAAACAGTAAAGGGAAATAAAAAAGAAAAGGTTAATGCTGTTCAAGAATGGAGAAATGATCCACTACAAGATAGAATTACACATGCTTTAGTTAAGGGAATTGATGCGTTTATTATTGAAGACGTAGAAGAAGCAAGACAAGTTGTCTCAAGACCAATTGAAGTGATAGAAGGTCATTTAATGGTCGGAATGAATGTTGTTGGCGATTTGTTTGGAAGCGGGAAAATGTTCTTACCTCAAGTTGTGAAATCTGCTCGTGTCATGAAAAAAGCAGTTGCTTATTTACAACCATATATTGAAGCAGAAAAAGATGGTAAACAAGAGTTTTCAGGACGAATTCTAATGGCAACAGTAAAAGGCGATGTCCATGATATTGGTAAAAACATTGTGAGTGTGGTTTTAGGTTGTAATAACTACGAAATTATTGATTTAGGTGTTATGGTTCCACCAGAAAAAATCATTGAAATAGCTAAAAAGGAAAATGTAGATGTCATTGGCTTAAGTGGTTTGATAACACCTTCTTTAGATGAAATGGTTTATGTGTCCAAAGAAATGGAAAAACAGAATTTCACTGTTCCATTAATGGTTGGAGGAGCAACCACGTCTAAAGCGCATTCAGCGGTTAAGATTGCGCCAAACTATAACAATACAGTAATTCATGTAAATGATGCGTCAAGAGCTGTAACAGTTGTTGGTAGTTTGTTGCATAAGGATAATCAGGTTTATAAAAACCAGATTAGAGAAGAGTATGATA
>CAYTSL010000481.1:0-1658 GCA_964440415.1 uncultured Flavobacteriaceae bacterium | reverse complement strand
TTTTAAAATCTGCATTAACAATAATATCACAAAAGAATCTGTAAAATTCTGGAAATAGTGTTTTACTTAATGTAATAGGAATGATTAAGAGTAAACTTAAAATCATTAAACCTATAGTAGTTGGTAGCTTTAACCATTTATAATTGATATAATTAAAAAGGGCAGCGATTGTAAATATAATACTGAAAGACTCGAACATTTATGATGATTTTACGTTAATATACTTTCCTACAAAGACACCAATAACAATGACTAAATAAAACTGCCCAATAATATTCATAACAAGCGTTAATGATTGTGCTGGAGCTGTTATTGGAGTAATGTCACCATAACCTACAGATGTAATACTTATAAAACTGAAATAATAAAAACTATAGCCTGAAAACCCCTGGATTAATTGAAATGAATTAGCATCTAAAAAATGAATAAACTCAAAAAGTACACCTCCAATAATACCTAAATAGAGGAACCCCAAAATGGGTCCTAAAATAAACTGGAGACTAATTTCCTTTATCTTTAATAGTTGCCTAATAAGTATAATACAAAAGCAAAGAAACAGTAAAAAGGAAAGCACTAACCTGCAAATTAAAATTGCTTCAGAATTATCGTTAGAATATTCTAACCAAATAGTTGCAAGTGTTAGAAGACCCAAAAGGTATGTAATAACTTTGGCTACTTTTTTAGTAGCAATTAGTGAACTGCTAAGAATTACTATAGTATAATTTATAACTACAACGTAAGCTGGGCTAAAGCCGCTTATAGCTATATGAATAGGAGTTAACAGGAAATTAAAAACACTTATAAGAGCAATTAAGTATTTGTAATTTTCCATTAATGTTTTAACCCTATTCATTCTACATACAATTTGTCAAATATATTTTAATTATGCATTCATTTTAGCCCAAGCTTTATCTGCTAAACTTTTTAATGCTTCAGGTTTTTTTACCCATTGTCTTTTCGCATCAATAATCCCGAACAACATACGTGTAAAGAAATACAATTTACCGTCTCTTACTTCCCAGCTTTTAGGGTTTGGAATGACTTCTTTATCTTCAGACATTGCTATGGCACAAAAACCTCCATATTGTGGTGCGAATGCTTCCGGAGAAGTTTCAAATTTTTCTCTATTTTCTTTTGAAGAAAACAAAAATTTTCCGCCGCCATAATTAGCACTAAAATTTTCACTTCCATTCTTCGCGCTTCCATTAAAGAATGATACAACATCAAACCCTTGTGCTGCAATTCCGTTTTTTAAATTTTGTTTCATCTGTTTATATATTGTTATTTAATTTATATTAATGTGGCGTCTGTAATTATTTCTAATAATGCTGGACCATTGTGTGCATTTAGTTGTTCTAAAGCTGGCAGCAATTCTTCTTTTTTTGTGACTCTAATTCCTAAAGCGCCACAGTTTTCGGCGTATTTAGCAAAATTCACATTGTGTAAAGAGGTTTTCCATACATCTAACTCGGCTGCCTTTTGCTCTTTAGATATTTTTCCTAATTCTGAATTGTTCAACAATACATGTTTGATGTTCATATTGTACTTTACCAAAGTCATCATTTCACCTAAATATTGTCCAAAGCCACCATCGCCAGAAACAGACCAAATAGGTCTGTCTTTACCTTGTGCTGCCCAAGCTCCCATGGCAGCAGGCA
>CAYTSL010000480.1:0-1661 GCA_964440415.1 uncultured Flavobacteriaceae bacterium | reverse complement strand
GGCGTGGTGGAATTGGTAGACACGCTAGACTTAGGATCTAGTGCCGCGAGGTGTGGGAGTTCGAGTCTCCCCGCCCGCACAAAAAAAGCTTCAACATTGTTGAAGCTTTTTATATTTAAATATTACTGTAAAGAAATTTAATCATTAAGAGATCCATTGTAAAATTGCATACCTAAAGTGGCGTTATATTCATGGTCAAATAAAGTGGCATTATCCCAATGTGATCCTTGAGCCCAAAGTGTGCTGCAAGCAGTTGAGACCCAAGCAGGTTCCCAATAGATTAATCCTTCTCCACCCGCGTTTTCAATTATAAATTGTAGCTGATTAAGATAATCCAGTTGTCCTTGTTGTGATGCAGGATAACCTGATATTAGAGCATCATTACCTAAAATGTTATTGGCAGAATCTGCATTAGTTAATGTAAAAGGATATGCTGTTTCAACAATCATTAGACGTTTGTTATAAGTATTTATCAAGGTGCCTAATGGTTCGGAAACATTATTTAATGTATAATCTGACCATAAAGGATAATATGATAAACCTATCCAATCAAAATCAATGACTCCATTTTGTGTAGCTTGTTCAAACCACCAAAGTCCATTTTCCGGTTGAGCAATATGAAGCATTACTTCGACCGTTTTTCCGCTATTTTGAGAAATATCTCTAACAGCTTGAATACCTTTATTTATCAAGTATGAATTTCGTGTCCAATCTATAGGCCACACCAATTCGCCTTGTTGAAGTATCATGGGGTTAATTTCGTTCCCAACTTGAACAATATCAGGCAATAAGTTTAAGCTATTTAATTCATTTAATGTGTCATAAGTATAATTATATAACAGGCCTCCCAAAGCCACAGTATTATTGATTTCTGGCAACCAGGCTGCAGGTATTTCTTGTTTTGCTGGGTCTGCCCAAGTATCAGAGTAATGAAAATCTAAAAGCACTTTCATGCCGTGAGCTTTTGCTCGTTGAATAGCAGTTTTTACATCATTATAATTTGAGTAATCGGTCCAAGCGGGATCATGCCATAAACGCAATCGTACTAAATTTGCGCCTGCATCACTAAATATCTTATAAGGATCTTCTATTGTATTATCTGAATTTTTGTAAATGGCTCCACAATCTTCCATTTCATTTACGTAAGATAAATCAGCCCCATAAAAAAAACTTATTGGATCAGTAGCTGTATTTTCCTCTTCTATAGAATTTCCTGTTTTATTTTCAGAATTACATGAAACAAATAATAGAATAAGAAATATCACAAAAAAACAAGTGTTTTTCATATTCCAATTATTTTAAATAATTAGCAATGTTAGAGTTTAATCAATTTTGAATTACTTTTCTGTCCAACTTCATTTTTTAACTCAATCAAGTAGATACCCTTATTTAAATCTGATACATTAAATGATTCACCCATTCTATATGATCCCTTAAATTCACTTACAAGTTTTCCTGTTATATCATAAATATTCAATGAACTCACATTTGCTTTAACGGTAAAGGAATCATTTACAGGATTAGGATAAATAGTGACTTGACTATTTAATTCAAAATCATCTACACTTAATGTTGATGCTTGGTTACCATAAATCTTAAATCCTCCAGCCGGAATGCTTATTGGGTCTGTTGTATTGGTAACATTTATAGATGTACTTCCA
>CAYTSL010000479.1:0-1663 GCA_964440415.1 uncultured Flavobacteriaceae bacterium | reverse complement strand
TTTCTCCGTGTTCCGGCCATTTTTATCAATAAGACTGCGATACTGCTCAGTGTGCATCGAGCCATAGTCGCATGCTGACTACGTACCCGAACAGTTTCAAGACCAGTTTGATTTTTCAAGAGATTAAAGGGCCTTTCACAATTCTTCCGGGTATCATGAGCCCGTTGTATATGTTCAGTATGATAGGGTATTCTCTGAAACAAACCACCATCAAGTGGTATGAAACGATATTGTAAGCAAGTACCGGAAAATTGACATTCCCCTGAAGCGGCACTGCATTTGTATTCGTGCTTTTGGTCTTCGATGCCTACGTGAAGCATAGGAAAAGAACATTCATCATTACAAAAAACTGCGCCGCTATTAGCATCGGTATTTTCCGGCAACGACACCTTCGATGACGGTGGTGTTGTCACGATTACCCCTGTTTCTTCAAACAGAGAACCATCTTTATCATGGTAGGCTTCATCAGCGGTAATGAGTTGCAATTCGATCCCCATTGCCTGAGCCAGGTTGACCAAAAATGGAAGGAAATGGCTGTCATGATGATTAGCCGGTGCCAATTGAGAAACAAGGGGGAAACTGTGACCTGTTTTTGCATCAATGGCGGTCAGGGTATGCAGGCGATAGCCGATAACGTATATCGATTTGTCGCGCTTATTGCGTCGTTTTCCGCAGTCGCAGTTAATATCATTGTAGATACGTATCTTCTGCCCCTTTACAGTGAGCGTAGCCAGAGGACGTTTGCAATCACTAGCCAGTTCGGTAGAATCGATTCCATGGAGGATTTGGTCGCCAAGAAGTCCTGATTGGCTGAAATGATAAAGAATATACACAAGCAGGTTTACCTGCTGAACAAAAGAGAGTGAGTTTCGGAACTTGCTGAGTTGTGTATGATCAATCATCCCCTTTTTGCTCAGCGATAGACCGGTAAAGACTCGGTTCTGTTTTCGATCTAAACCCAAATATTCTTCTGTGCAAAATTTACGATAGCTGATTTCCGGGTATTTTATCGCCTTAAGCAGTTCAGTACGAAATAAATTACTGGGGAAAATATCGCGCATAGCTGGACTGTATCCATCATAAGATAGCAGACTGTTCAGGATGCCGTCATCCAACAGTTCGTCAATAAAACGTAGCTCCTCATCTTTAATATAAACTGGCGAACGCTTATAGCTACTAAACCGTATCATCCTATTATTATGAAACTTTTCGATAAACGGGCCCATTTCCTGGAGCGTAATAATTCCTTTGGTCGAAACCTGCTCTTCAAGGCCAAGCAGATCTTCTACAGGAGATGCGACATCTTGGTTGAAATCATATTCGGAAACAACTTCTGCCAACACCTTCTTCGAAATATCTTTTTTGGCCTTCCGATTAAGGCGGTCCCAGTTCGGGTATCTTTTTTTTAGTTGTTTTCGCACTGTCAGCTTGATATTCTTGTGGTGCATAAAGCCTCCGTTTTGGTTTGAATTCTCTTTGTGGGAGATTTTCTTTCCATTATAGAGGCTTTTTGCCTTTATGTAATTGTTTTTACAATATTATTGTCGATTCTTTTCAACACCTTTTAGTAGTATGTCCACAAGCATAATTTATCATGGATTTGGTATTTACAGCTAATGCTATATACGTTCCTTTTATTAAGAAGGTAAGATTGTTTTTACCA
>CAYTSL010000478.1:0-1667 GCA_964440415.1 uncultured Flavobacteriaceae bacterium | reverse complement strand
GGTGTATGTCGGGGTGGAGAGATTATTCGGCTTCGCCTCAGGAGTTCGTCCTTTGTCATCGGTTCGAACCTACGCCCCCCTGCTCCCAGGGCAGGTGCTTTTACCCCTCAACAGTCAACTCTAAAATCTAATTCAACCTCAGCCTCACCCCGCCCTGCGCGCACTGCCTGCATTGCCAGTTGGTTCTTGTGGTGCGCACCCGATCTGTTTTGTTCCTTAGGCCTACTTCAAGTCGGCGTCACCTAGTCATTCCGAGCTCCATGAAAGAAGAAAAAGGAATTCACGAACTTTATGAGAAATTGGGAGAGAAAGCCTCCGCAGCCCTGTGGGGAAACGAGCCGCCTAAGTCCGGGCTGTCACGCCGGGGATTCCTGACTCGCCATGCGCTGGGAGCCATGGCCGCCGTGTTGGGCGGACGGGTTGTCTTCGGCGATCGATTTCCGGCGGGGCTCATCCCGGCTGCTCTCGCGCAAAGCACGGAGCCATTTCGAATCGAGGGAAAAGACGGCCTGGTGGTTCTCAACGACCGTCCCGTCAATGCAGAGACGCCAGCCCATTTGCTGGACGACTCAATCACTCCTGCGAAACGGCTCTTCGTGAGGAACAATGGGCATCCACCGGTGCTCGATACAATCGATCCCGACGAGTGGACGCTGGAAATCTCGGGCGATTCCATCGAGAAACCGACGACGTTCACCCTGCCGGAATTGAAGAAGAAATTCGAACACATCTCCCTGCAGATCGTCATCGAGTGCGGAGGCAACGGCCGCAGTGAGTTCAGTCCACCCGCGTCGGGAAATCAGTGGACGGTTGGTGCGGTGGGTTGCCCCAAGTGGACAGGCGTGCGGCTGCGCGATGTTCTGGAATCCTGCGGGATCAAAGAGAACGCGGTTTACACCGCTTACTACGGCAAAGACACCCACCTGTCCGGTGATCCCACGAAGAACCCAATCTCGCGTGGAGTTCCGATCGCCAAGGCGCTTGAAGACGAGTCGATGATCGCGTGGGGCATGAACGATGCGGATCTACCGTGGATGAACGGCTACCCACTCCGCCTCGTCACCGGTGGCTACCCGGCCTCCACTTCAGGGAAGTGGGTTCACAAGATCCTCGTCCGCGATCAGGTCCACGATGGGGCCAAGATGACCGGCAAGTCCTACCGCGTGCCCAAGCATGCGGTTGCTCCCGGGACGGAAGTGCCCGAGCAGGATCTCGTCATCATCGAATCGATGCCCGTGAAGTCGCTCGTCACCTATCCAAAATCCGGAGTTGAGGCCCCGGTTGGAAAGCCGTTTTCCTGTCGGGCGCATGCTTGGGCCGGTGCCTCGAAAGTAAGCGAAGTCCATACCTCGATTGTTTTCGGGAGCACTTGGCAAAAAGCAAAACTGGAAGAGGCACCGAACCGCTTCGCCTGGCAGCGCTGGACTCAGGACGCGATCAGATTTCCGCAGGTTGGGTACTATGAAATCTGGGCCCGAGCGACGGATGAGCGAGGCAAGAGCCAGCCCATGATCCTGCCGGGATGGAATCCAAAAGGTTATCTGAACAACGCCTGTCACCGCATCGCCGTCCAGGTGGTCTAACTGACGAGCTGGTCGAACCATGATGAACCTATCAGTGAACCGAACCGGGCGAGCGAAGCGAGTCATCATCGCGATCATTGGCTG
>CAYTSL010000477.1:0-1698 GCA_964440415.1 uncultured Flavobacteriaceae bacterium | reverse complement strand
ATATTGTATTGTTTGATGTACAATGAAAATAATCATGATCAGCAGGAATATCAAAACCTTTAGGAATATAATTGAAATTGGCATCTTTTGATGATGCTACTTCCAGAATATCATCAAAAATTCGTGCTTCCTTTATTGCTTTATCACTCCAAGTACCAGTATTTAAGTAAGCCGCTCTTTTTTCCAAAAGGTTCATAGCCACCATTAAGAATTGAGTGCTTGCTCCACCTTGTAAAAACAAAGCTTTATAGCCTTTACCTTCTAATCCCATTAGTTCTAAAGCAAGAGATCTGGCTTTTTCCATTACATCTACAAATGGCTTGCTTCTGTGAGATATTTCTATTAAGGATAATCCACTATTATTAAAATCCATAACAGCCTCTGAAGCCTTTAAAAGTACTTCCTGCGGTAAAATTGAAGGTCCTGCACTAAAATTGTGTTGTTTCATAATTTTTTAGTAAAATTCATTTGCAAAGGTGGTAATTAATTGTATAAATTATATTATCAAATTCATAATTTTATACTATATTTTTAACAAGAAATCAACAGTGTCGATCTCATCTGCGTAGTTCCAAAGCTTCGGGTTTTGAGTTTGACCAAATTTTATTTCGTTTTCGAATAAATTATCAGAAACAATGCATTGTATTTTATCTTCGTTCTTTTTAAGAGTACTAATTAAATCCTCTGTAGTTTCATAATTTTCATAGAAAAGAGTAGCGATTGGAGAACCATAGTGTTCATCTTGTTTTAACATAAGAAAACCATTTTCCAGTATATCAAACTCACTCATTAAATAAACGGCTTTATTGTAGTCATAATTATTGGCGTACTTATTTTCATTTATTATAGGATGCCATTCATACATAGCTTCAAAAAACAAATCAAAATTATAACCCTTGGGAACAAACAATTTTGATACATTTCTACAACCTAAACCATAATACCTAAATATATCTTCTGAAAGACCTTCTAGTTGCTCTTTTGATTCATTTCCCGTTAAAATTGCAACAGAATTCCGATTCTTTCTTATGATAGATGGTTTATTTTTAAAATAATATTCAAAATATCTTGCCGTATTATCGCTTCCTGTAGCAATAACCGCATCGAATTTTTCTAATTTATCATTAGTAAATTGAATTTTTTCTTTTAAAGTAGGTTCAATATGTTCTAGATACTTTGCTAAAAAAGGCAAAATATGTTGATCGTTTGATGATTGTTTTGCTAAAACATTATGACCAGAAATTAAAACGCTGATAAAATCATGAAAGCCAACCAAAGGAATATTTCCTGCCATGATTATAGCAACTTTTTTAGATTCTATTTTATTAAAGTTATACTTTTCTAACCATTTGTTAATATTACTATTTGTCAATGATTTAGACCAACTTGCTAAAGTGAACAAAATATTGTTTTTTGTGAACCATCCATTGTGTTCTTGAGCTAATTTTATTTGGTGTTGTAAGCCATCAAAAAACAAATCATTGTGTTTAACATCAGGGTTTTTATGAATTCCGTTTTGAGTAAACTGGCTTAAAAAAAGACCCAATTCTACAAATGCTTTTTCTATATTTTGGTTGTTCGTCATTATAATTTGTATATCACTTTTTTTGGCTCTATTTTTGCGCGTAAAGTTAAAAAAAGAAATGCTATGGCTATAATAATTACCGATGAATGTATAAACTGTGGAGCTTGTGAACC
>CAYTSL010000476.1:0-1706 GCA_964440415.1 uncultured Flavobacteriaceae bacterium | reverse complement strand
TTAAACTTTTGGTAAATAAAGTATTAAAGGGTTATCCACCTAATCAATAAATTGTTACGTCATTACGAGGAGCGAAGCGACAAAGTAATCTTTAATAAGAATCAGATTGCTTCACTTTGTTCGCAATGACGTTAAATATTTTTATCCTGCAAGAAGATCTTTATACTTGTCTTTATAACCATAAAGCATAATTACATTAAGAACAAAAACCGCTATTCCTGGAGCAATATTATTAATATCTAAAGACAAATGATATAGAATAATGTTTACTGAAACACTCATCAATATAACACTCATTAATGCAGCGTATTTATTAAATAATAGGGCTAATCCTGCAACTACTTCAACAAGTCCAACAAGTGTTAAAGTCTTTGCACTAGTAAGAGCACCAAAGTAAGTCATTGCTTCTGCACTCATACCTTCTGGAGCTGGCAGAAAATTAAAAAATTTATTAGCTCCAAATACAATTAAAATTAGTGCCAAAATAATTCTCAACACCATAAAAACTTTTGAATTCATAATAATAATTTTAGTTAGTATTTTAAGGATAATAAAACGAATCCTTCCTGCTCTTTGTCGAAACAATATTACCTAACTAACACTTTAAAAAACTCTCCTCCTTTTAAAGGAGGAGTGACTTCCAATGATAATTGGAAGGTGAGGTGGTTAAACCCTTCCGTATTTTGGTTTCTTAAAAAACCGAAATACACCTTCCCTTGAAAAGGGAAGGAAACTGAATACTGTCACTGTTTACTGCCGACTATTTTCATGAGATCCTGAAATAAATTCAGGACACCAGAATTAATTCACATTAATTCTGATGCCTTCACTATGACTACTAAATTCGGGAGCATACATGCTTTGAATAGTTGTAATTCCGTTGCTCATATTTCCTGCATTATTTACTCGTAGATCGTATTCAAATACAAATACACCTTTTGGCAAATAGTCAAAAAAGAAGTTGGTAGAAGCATCTTTAGTACTTTCATAATAACCTAAACCATCTTGCCACTTGTATTGAGACAATACGTTTATTGGCTCCAATCCTGAAGCTCTCATATCTTTCATGTGTACAAACTCCATTGCTCTGTCGCTTCGTAACTCAATTCGAACTCTAACTAAATCTCCAATTTTTAGTTTGGTAGAATCTGTGACTTCAGATATTTCTTCACCTAAATCTGTATTTGTTTTTAGGAAGAGTTTCTTCTCAAGTTTTAGTGGTGTTTCAGCAGATGTTATTTTGTCTAAATCCTCAAAATACTGCCAATACAAACTTCCCCAAGCAATTCCTTGTCCTTTTTTGGTGATTTTTACATCAGCCATTTCTGGTTTTATTTCATCAGTTTTCCATGAGGTTTTATAATAACCAGTTCCCGCTTCCACTTTTACATTTTCAAGTTTTGTTGGCGAGATAGGTTCGCCTCCTATAACCACATCAACCATGTCAGTAACACTTAACCAGTCGCTACCTTGAAGCAATAAAGCATACACAGCCTCGGTAGTTGCTTTGGTGGTTTTCCAACGGTTAGTTTGTTTGTTCTTCAATAACCAGATCTTTAAGTTATCAACGGTTTCTGTGTCATTTTCAATTTCAGAGAATGCCTCTATAATTAACGCTTGAGTTTCAATTGGAGCTTGATACCAATACCATGAATTGGTATTCGCTTTCCAATACATTCCTAATTCTTCAGAAGTGATGCTATTTT
>CAYTSL010000475.1:0-1711 GCA_964440415.1 uncultured Flavobacteriaceae bacterium | reverse complement strand
AATGTAGAGCCAATAGCTTCGAAAAGATCATTCGTTTTAATTACAAATTCAGCTTGTTTTTCTATTTTATAGTTAGGGATTCCAATCAATGTTAGATCGGTTGTTTCGGAATGTTGTTTTATAATATTATAAAAGGATTCTTGTTCAATAGCATTATTAATAATTTTAATTTCAACATTTACTCTTAAATCTTCTACAAGTTTAGAAATTTTAGAATCTATAATTTCAACATCAACATTATTGTTATTTACAAATAACACTCTAATATTTGTACTATTCCATTTGGGAGAAGCAATGATAAATCGTGCAATATTTAACATCATTTCTGCATTTTTGCTATCCGTTTCACGCCACCATAGATCAACCTTTTTATAGTTGCCAAATTTAGCTTTTCTATCAAAATCTAGATATAGTAAATTATAATCTAAATGCAATAAGGTTTGAGTCATTTTAGAATATTCAACAGAACTTTCCAAGCCTTTAGGCCAACCCATCATGATAGTATTGGGTTCAACACCAGAGAATCCAAACGTAGTGGCAATATTTACAATTCCATTATATATGTTGTCAACCTTTATTTGCCTCGCAAAAATACCGAGTTCTTTAAAATTATCGTCCCTTATGATCTGATCCACTTTTTTTAAAGGCTTATCATTTTTTTTATCAACTATGAGTTTAAAATTGGTCACAATTCCTGTTCGTCCTGACACCGTTTTGCTTAATTCCAATAAATACGATTGATGTTCACTTTGGCCACTAAAAAGAATAACGTTAGGATTCCAGTTAGAGTTAGTATCAACTTGAGAATCTATTTTTTTTAAGCCTTTATTGACAACATTTTCCCAAACACTTCGCCAAACATCATTTGATTGAAGCTTAACTTCTTTCCGTTGCAATCCGAAATACAATCCTGCAATAACAGCTAGTGCACCAAGCATGGCAAACATATCTAGCTTGAACATCACAGCAAAACAGGCAATAAAACCAAGTAAGCCTATCCAGCGTTTAATTTTAAATGTTGGTTGAAAGTCTGGGTTTGCCCAACTTTCCAGGAAAAATGAAATATTTATAAAACCATAAGCTGTTAAATAAAACATGGATACTACGCGTGCAATGATATCTAATTCTCCAATTAAAATGCCCGCTTCGGCAATAATAAAAACCAACAACAGTGCGTTGACTGGCTCATTGTTTTTACCCTTGCCTATACCAAATAATTTAGGTGTAACCTTATCCGTAGACATAGCTTGTATAATTCTTGGTCCGCCAAGAATACCACCCAAAGCAGATGATAAGGTAGCTCCCCAAATTCCAGCTACAACAGCAGGAGCAAATAGAGCTATTTTCATTAAAATATTGTAATCTGTTTTTAAGACTTGAGAATTGACATTATAAGCTAAAAAAATAGCAAGTATTAGATAGACCAGAAGCCCTCCACCAATTGCAAACAAAGTACCTCTTGGAATAGATCGCTTAGAATCTTTGAGGTCGCCACTCATCGCAATACCAGCTGTAAACCCTGTAACAGCAGGAAAGAAAACAGCAAACACGATTTCTAATGGGACTGAATCAACTTTAGTTAAAAGTGGTACAGTATCTGGAGTAAATTCTGATACTCCTAAAAAGATAGAAACCAGTGAAACTACTATCGCTGCCAGAATAAAATACTGTGTCTTAAGTGCAACAGAAGTACTTATTAAGGCCAAAATGG
>CAYTSL010000474.1:0-1711 GCA_964440415.1 uncultured Flavobacteriaceae bacterium | reverse complement strand
ATTCAAGAATTTTATTCAGTGCAAGTTGAAAATAAGGATATTCGTCATCACTAACGGTCCAATCCGTAAGATATGGATTGGGTTCTAGAACAATCTCTCCATTAGCATTCTCAGAGCCCCAGTTTTTGTTAGAGGAAACGGCAAAATCCTTAAAGACGTAATCGAATACTTTAGGTTTGGCCATTGCAAGCCAGGTCTTATAAACAATTTCGTCTTGTTCTTCTTTGGTATAGATGTCCTTGCCCAGAAGTTTAACAATTTCAGTAAGAAGCTCTTTTTCAATACCAAGTTCAGAAGTTCTTGGTTCAACTTCCTTATATTTATAGATATAACTTCTAAACTCCACATTTGAATAATCAGTTTGTCCAAAGGAGATATAGGTAAAAGCCAACAAGATATAAGTACCGAGTAGTTTTCTTTTCATACGCGCAATTTCGTTCAACTTCCTTCTTATGCAATACATAAAGCACTAATATTTAGTTTTTTACCTTAATATTAGTAGATCAGTTATACTAAAAAATAAATTGAACTTTAGGGGATTCAACTATTTTCTTAAGGCGAATATACTAATAACAGTCGAATTGACAAAATATTGCCATGAGTTAATATAAAGAAAATTAGCTTGTTAGCTTTTGTAATACCTTAATTACTAAGCATAACTGGCATCAGTTGCATACTAATCATTTCCCTAGTTTATATGAAACGTAAAGACTAATACAGTATCATAACTTGACATATTAGGAGGATAAGTATGGTCTTAATATAAGTTATTAAAATAAATTGCTGTTTTTGTATTACTTTTGGCATAATTATACAATCAAAATATTTTTAAAAAGGTAATTATGAAAAACATGTTTATAAAAGGATTAGTCTTAGGTTCTTTAGTTTTGTTGATGGTTTCATGTAATTCTAACAATGAAAAAACAACATCGGTAAAGGTAGATAAAGAACAAATAAAAAAAGAGATTCAAGCTAGAGAAAATCAATTTGCTGAAATTTATAATAGTGGAGAGGTTAAGAGTATAGGTTATTATGGTGATGATTCCGTTACTTTTTATCAAAACATGGCTCCTTTAAGAAGCAAAGCGGAAAGATTAAAATTTTTTGAAGAGGATATTGTTGGAAATACCAACAAAATTTCATTTACAACCTATGAAGTATTTCCATCCAAAGATGGCGTTCTAGTATTGGAAATAGGTTATTATACGGTGGTTGATTCTACTAATACTGCTATTAATACAGGAAATTATATGAGTCTGTTTGAAAAAAGAGACGGACAATATGTGAGTATTAGAGATATGAGTGCTTCTGATATGCCCATTGATTAAAGGAATACAGCGATTAGAGGAATACAGAACTTTTAAAAAAGGAGGCCATTTCAAATGAAATGGCCTCCTTTTTTTGTTAGATCATGGTTCAAAATTAACGTCGTCGACCTCCGCCGCCTCTGCTAGCGCCACCTCTGCTTGCACCAGAAGAACGACTAGCACCACCGCCATATGAACGACTTGCACTGGGAGAACGGGATGATGACCCCATCGATCTGGACGCGGAGGACCTGTTAGATGAGTTCGATCTAGACGCGGAAGACCTATTAGATGAGTTCGGAGATGTTGACCTATTACCTGTAGATGCTCTATTATTTCCTGTAGACGCTCTATTATTTCCTGTAGACGCTCTATTATTTCCTGTAGACGCTCTATTATTTCCG
>CAYTSL010000473.1:0-1713 GCA_964440415.1 uncultured Flavobacteriaceae bacterium | reverse complement strand
TCTCCTTTCAATGGAAGTAACCGGGGCCGCGGATATTGCCGTGCCGGATCGCGGGTCCGTCCGCGGCGGGTTCCGGCCGGCTGCGATGCAGGTTGTTCTTCAGGATCGAGTTGACCGAGGAATAGGATCGCGCCCCGATCAGCAGCGCCCGCTCGCAGGCCGCTTCCAGCGCCTCCGGACCATGCGGCTTGGCCAGTCGCATGATGCCGAGGCAGGAGCGGAAGCCCTGCTCGGGATGGCTTCGGTCGCGCAGGATCACCTCGACCAGCGTCGCGGCGTTCGGACCGATCTTCGTCGCCCAGTTCTTCAGTCGCTCGGGCGACCATTCGGAGTAGCGCCGATGGCTGGCCGGCATGTGGTCGGCGATGGTGGTGTGCCTGCGATTGGGCGACGACCTGACATGTACGGCGACACGCTTGCCGTGATGGAAGATCTCGACCGTCCGCGCCGTGAGCCGGACCCAGACCTTCTCCCGCAACAGGCTATGCGGCACCGAGTAGTAATGCTTGTCCACCTCGACGTGGTAGTCGAGCCCGACAGTGCATTGCTTCCATTCGGAGAAGACGTAGGGCTCGGCGGGCAAGGACCGCAGGGCGGCGCGCTCGATCCGCTCGAACAGGTCCCGGCGGCTGGCCCCGAGATGCCGGGTGACGCGGTCGTTCAGCCGGTCGAGGAGGACGCGGATGGCGGCGTTCAATTCCGCCAACGAGAAGAACCGCTGGTTGCGCAGCCGCGCCACGATCCAGCGCTCTGCGATCTGGACCGCCACCTCGACCTTCGCTTTGTCACGGGGCTTGCGTGGTCGGGCGGGCACCACGGCCGTGCCGTAATGCTCGGCCATGTCGGCGTAGGTCCGGTTCACCGCGGGCTCGTAGAAGCAGGCCTTGGTCACGCCCGACTTCAGATTGTCCGAGACCACCTGCGCCGGCGCCCCGCCGAACCAGGCGAAGGCCCGGGAGTGTGCGCCGATCCAGTCCGACAGCCCTTGGCTCCAGCTCGCCTCGGCATAGGTCAGGTTCGAAGCGCCGAGGGCCGCCACGAAAAGCTGCGCCTCGCGGACCTCGCCGGTCGCCGGGTCGACCACCTCCAGCGTGGTGCCCGCATAGTCGACGAACAGCCGCTCGCCGGCGACATGGTGCTGGCGCATCACCGGCGTCAGCCGCCGGTTCCAGCGGCGGTAGAGTTCGCAGAACCGACTGTAGCCATAGCCGTCGGGATGAACGGCGCGGTATTCCTCCCACAGCAGCGACAGCGTCACCCCCGGCCGCCGCAGTTCGCGGTGGATCGCAGGCCAATCCGGCCGGTTCTCGACGAGGCGTGTCGGGCCGCCGGTCGGCTGGAACAGCGCAGCCTCCAGCGCGGCATCCGTCATGTCCGACGGCAGTGGCCAGGTCAGCCCGGCTAACTGAACCCGCTTCACATACTCGCTCACGGTGCTCTGCCCCACGCCGAGGCTCGCGGCGATCTTCCGCGTCGACATCCCGCTGGCGTGCAGCCGCACGGCTTCTCTGATCTTCCGCATCGTCAGTCTCTTCATGGGTCGCCCGCTCTTCTCAAAAGAGCAAGCGTAGCCCGCCACGGGACTGCCCGGCAGCGTCAGATCCTCACCCGCTAAAGGTGACCGGATGCCCCGGAATCGGTGACCGGATCAGATTGGAACGAGCGACCGGATGGAATCGGAAACCCCGACCGGATCGCCCCGGAATGCGCAAC
>CAYTSL010000472.1:0-1713 GCA_964440415.1 uncultured Flavobacteriaceae bacterium | reverse complement strand
AGTTTCTATATAAATGTATTTATGAAAAGTGGATAAGCGTTTTAAAATAATGCAAATACTGAAAAGTATTTTTATTAAAAATCACAAATTAAATCTTAAGATAATCGAACTCATGAAACTGATACTAAAGTCATTCACCTTGAATTTGTCAAGCAATAAGGCTATGTATTTCAAAAGGTTATTTAATGGTTCAACTTCAATTTTTTGAAATTTAACATTATTTTAACTATATTAGGAACAATAACTAACCAACTAAATCAACTTTTTTTGTTTCTACTAATTAGATCCTATTTCGGTTTTTCAGCTAGTTATTAATTGTTATTTGTAGATATTTCAGATTTCACCTGAACATAGTTGAGGTGTGATTATATGTCAATATTAACTTTTATTCGAATTTTTACATCCTATTAAATTCGATTTAATTAATGAACTTAAAAAATGAAAAAGTTTATCTTAATTTTTAACATGCCGCTAGTTCTCCAAGTTTTAGATAATAGTAAATCAGAATTAGTATTGGATTATATTGAATATATGATCGTATATTTTTGCTTAGCAATCACTATGATAATAATGATGTTGATACCCGCAGTTTTGTTTTTTTCAATGATTGGCAATTTTATATCTATGAGTGATTACAAGAAAAAAATAGACAAAGGAACTAACTTTCAAGAAAATAATAACCAATCAAAATATTTGGATTCCTTGTGTAAAAAATATATTAAATCATATTCTAATTTTTGTAAATATTTTAGTGCTCTGGCTGCTTGGAATATTTTTTCCCTACTCTATATTATATTAGGTTTTGAGAGTTTTGGTACTGGTTTAAAGGAATACTTCTACTTTCCTTTTTACGTATTTAAGACATTAAATAATGAAGAAATCTTCAATTCAGTTTATGTATTTAAATCAGAAGGGTTAATTATGACAGCAATAATAGTTCTTACTTTCGTTTTTTTTCAAATAGGAAAATATTTTGGATTGTTTATAGCTAAAAGTAGCATTAAAGAAAGAAATTTAAATTTCGTAATTGGTTAAAGATATTTTGATTCCAATCTGTTTCAAATTAAATATGAAACACTAACATATTAATGTAATTTATTAATTGAAACATGGCAGCATATCTGATGTGACTGTGTATAATGTGGTGGTCTAAATGCTATTATTATTATTCAATTGCCTTTTAGAAAGATAAGTTCTTTTAGTTGACCAATATCATTGCACGGCACAAACTTAAATTATAACTTTTTTGGATTATTTAATATAATTTGAAATTATGAAATTATGAAATTTCTTGTAATTCGAGAATCGTATTTTCTTAATATAGTAATTCTCCTTATTTCTCTTTTTGTTAGTTTTTTCTCTTTTTTGTTTGGTATAGCCAATCTTATTACTCCCGATGTATCCGATGATTTTTTAGTTCAGAATACTATTGTTTGTATAGTGCTTTGTATTATTGGAGTTGCCTTTCTATTGATTGCAATTGCATCAATACAAGGAATCCTGTATAAGTATAAGATTAATAAGAAAATTAGTAATGAGTAAAGTTACTCTCTGTATTCTTCCATCACTTGTTTTTTACTGTTTAATAATCAATAAATTAATTAAAAGTATTGTACAAATTTGAGCCTTTATAAGTGACAATTATCATATTAATTCCCCCTTACTTCAGGTACTTTAGTGGTTTAAAATTTTTAACTAAAAAGTAAACTAAAT
>CAYTSL010000471.1:0-1722 GCA_964440415.1 uncultured Flavobacteriaceae bacterium | reverse complement strand
CTCTCAAGTTTTATATGTAAGAGTAGAAAGTGATGATAATGGTGACTGTTTTGGAATTGGACCTCATTTAACATTAACAGTACATCCAAAACCAGAATTTGAAATTGATGACACCTCTATCTATTGTTTAGATGGCGATCCAATAGTTCTGGAAACCTTTAATCCTGATGATAATTACGACTATGAATGGATCGATGAATCTGGAATAGTTGTTAGTATAGGACCTACTGCAACAGTGAGTTCCGGAGGGATATATACAGTTGTGGCAACCTCTATATATGGTTGTGCTTCCTTACCAGAAACCTTCAATGTGGTAGAATCTGCCATAGCGCAAGTAGTTCAGGAGGATATTACTATAGTCGATTTTTCAGATAGCAATTCCATTACAATTAACAATTCAAATAATAATTTAGGAATTGGCGTTTATGAGTTCGCGTTAGATGATGACAATGGACCTTACCAAGATGATCCATTTTTTGATAAAGTCACTGCAGGTGTTCACGATTTGTATGTTCGCGATAAGAATGGATGCGGTATTGCAATCTTACAGGTTTTTGTTACAGGCTTTCCTAAATTTTTCACACCAAATGCTGATGGTTATAACGATACCTGGAATTTAAAAGGCTGGAGTAGTGAATATACACAACAGTCTAAAATATATATCTACGATCGCTATGGTAAGCTTGTCAAGGAATTGGCACCTTGGACTGAAGGCTGGAACGGTAGCTTTAGTGGTTATGAATTAACAACAACTGATTTCTGGTTCACCGCAGAATTAGTTGCGCAAGATGGGCAATTCGTGTTTTACAAGGTCATTTTAGTTTGATACGTTAACATTTTGAATTTTACTTGGAATTGTGAAGCCGATTATTATAGAATTTGTTAAGATATTTTCTTGAGCAAAACATTTATAGATCCTGCTAATAATTCCTCTTCTGTATATTTTGTAAAATCTGAATGGATTTTTAATTCTTTGAATTTTTTATATTTCTCTTCATTTTCTTTAGCACTATCGTGTTCAACATACAAAATTTCAAAACCTGCATCTTTAAAGATTTCCAGATAATTTGGGAGCCTGAGCCTATTATGGTAGTCAAACTTGGTTTGAATCTTATCCCATTCATTTTTAGAATACTTCAAGAAGTCATACAATGATAAACTGCTGTCGCTATGAGCTCGGTGATCACTAGGAGATATAAGATGTATAATTAAGGCATCATCTGGAAGCGAATCAAATAATTTTATGTGGATTGCAGCTAAATCTTCTGGAGAAATATGCTCTAGCACAAATCTTGATATGACTATATCAATATCAGTAGTAAAATCCGCATTAATAACGTTTGTAAAAGGATGGTATTCAATAAAATCAGGTAAAGTATATTCACCTTGCTCTAATAGCTTAATATTGGTGTTGGTACTAGACTCTATATAATGAAAGCATTTATCCAGATTTTTTTGTTGATAATGTTTATTAATGTCGTAAGTATAAACTTTATTAATAAATCCTTTTACTTTCAGAAAATAAGCAATTAATGGAATCCAACCTGATCCAATTTCCAAAATATTTTTATTCTTTAATTGTATATCATTTTCAATTAGAATACTATTTATTTTTTCATAGCTTGCCAGATTAGGTTTAACGAATTTATCAATTGTTTTAAAGGATTTAGACTGGATCTTGTAATAAAAATAAAAACCCAATTTTGTTGGTAAGATATCAAG
>CAYTSL010000470.1:0-1731 GCA_964440415.1 uncultured Flavobacteriaceae bacterium | reverse complement strand
GTCTCAGCTGACCGTCATAAAGGCGAAGGGAACCATCTTCACGATCGATCATCCCTAAAAAACCGGTTTTGATCGCCCCGAGATCACCAATAATATCCATATATTTTGCAAAAACATTGTTGATCGCAAAATCGAGAGCATAACAACCAAAATCCAGTAAAGTTTGTGTCCCCTGGAGCAGATCTTTTCTCTCCTCCTCCACCATAGGCTTGGCAAAGCCACCGACCACCCCGGCAACCGGGTGAATTGCTTTGCCGGCAAACTTGTCAAGCATCATCTGGCCGAGCTGCCGCATCTTAACAACCTGTTTAGCAAGCTCAGGAGCCGCTTTTACCAGACCCATAATGTTTCGCACGGAGTAATCAGCATCAGGGCCAAGCACAAAATCGGGAGCAGCAAGAAAGAAAAAGTGCAGGATCTTGTCATTGATATGAGCCATCACCTGGCACATTTCGCGGAGCTTATGACCGGTAGGTGTCGGGGTCACCCCGAAGGCACTATCAACAGCCTTATTTGAAGCTAAATGATGCATCCATGGACAGATACCGCAGATACGGTTGACGATACGGGGAACCTCTTCAGCCGGTCTCCCCTCGATAAATTTCTCAAAGCCCCGTAGAGACTGAATATGTAGAAACGTGTTTTCCACATTTCCATTATCATCCAGATGGATGGCTATTTTCGCATGCCCTTCAATACGGGAAACCGGTGCAATATTGAGAACCTTTGCCACTTAGCTTTTCTCCCTTGCAACATGCTTTTTTACCGGCCGAAGTCTTCCGTGTGCTCCCGTAAATCGTAAGATCGAACGACGATCAACAACCGATTTATAGTCGATACCATTACTTGCCAGACCATTCATCATATCCAGTAATTGATTTCCACCTTTGCGTACAGGACCAAAACACCCCCGGCAGGGAACCCTGGCACTGATACAACCAGGCACGCCCCGTTTTGCACAACCCGCAGCAGTCACCGGCCCCATGCACATATAACCCTGTTCAAGCAGACAACGCATTTCATCGATAGGTGCACCCGGCTCAAACTCAACATTTTCGATAAAACGCTTCACCTTATCCACTGCCCCCTTGCCTTCTCTCTTTGTGAGACATGTATCACATACACTTTTGGAGGGCAGAATCGGATCCCTTCCCTCCACGAGAGAGACTATCACCTCGGCGATAGACTCAGGATTTGGAGGACAACCCGGCAGCTGCATATCAATCCTTACCTTTTCATCACAAGCATAGACACGATCAAGCGGTGGTGGAACTTCCACATCTGGAATTTCTGCACCCGGATCAGTGGAGACTGTAGTGAAGATACCCCCCCAGCTCTCCTGCTGATCCTGACCATTCATTAAAGCAGGAATACCACCATGGGTTGCACAGGTACCAAGGGCAACCAACACCTTGCATTTCGTACGCATCTCCTGCAGCACCTCAAGATGTTCACGGTTATTCACACAACCTGTCACAATGCCGATTACTGCGTCAGGAATTTCAAGCGCCACCCCTTCCCCGCACTGGCCAAAATATTTATGATCCATCAGAAGCGGAGCATGAACAATGTCCAGAGTCTCGGTAATCAACGGCAGGAGATCTTCGCCGATATTCAGGATTGCTATTTCGCATCCTGAGCAAGATCCCAACCACTCCAGAGCAGTAGTTACTGCCATATCTCCTCCTCTTTATACCACCTAACCCTGTACACCATTTACAGGGCCAAGCT
>CAYTSL010000469.1:0-1741 GCA_964440415.1 uncultured Flavobacteriaceae bacterium | reverse complement strand
CGCATATTTTTCCTTAGCTCTCTCAGCGCAAAATCGTCTCCGATGCTCTCTTTTGCAAGGAGTTCCAATGCATCTCGAAAGCTATCGTCTAATAGCGCCCTGTTGATTATCCAATCATTTGCAATTATCCACCCCTCTGTGATCTCGTCAGGTGACGGAACATCCAATGCGACCAGTACAACAGGCATTGTCCGGTAAAGCTGCTCGGAAACCCTGTATCGGCGTTGCAACTGGTAGAACAAATAAGTGACCGACAATTCCTCATTAGGATTGTTAATGGTTCCTGACTCCATCTGCTCTGAATCAAACGATTCCTCAGAATCAACGGTTAGCGACCATTCATCTTTGAATTCTTGCGCCGACTTGATTACGGATTCACGAGATGACTTCTTCGCTTCTGAGCTATCCTTGCTCGCATCTTTTCCAAGTCCCAGTTTTGACGATGATTGTCCGTATTTGGCATTTATGTTGAATTCGAAATCTGTTTTTTTCTGAGCCTTACTTACGATCTCCGACTCGGCCCTACTTGTCACGTTGAACTCGCTATCTATTGCTGAGTTGTACTTCTGTGCCTGTTTCTCTGATGTTCTCAACTTTCGGGTCATCTTAACTGAATATTTTCGTTCTTCCTTTGGTGCCATTGGTATGGTTTTCGCCAACTTCCCGGCTTGGTAAGATATTGGCTCCCATTTCTGACGATAGGTGTTCATCAGACCGAAATTCACACTGTGATAATCCTTATCCGCTGCGAATACCGTAAATTCATACTTCCCCTGCAGACGCTCCTGAAGTTCCTTCAATATACTGTTTGTGCTGTTCGGTTTATTGATTCTTATGTTCTCCAGAATCATCTCGCCTTGGTCATATAGATTCTCAACTGAACCTCCGGTCGTTGTTGGTGAACCTGGCCCTCTATGATCTCTAATTGTCAAAGCTGAAAACCCGCTCTCTTTCAGCTCGTCTATAGCCTCGGCAATTCTGTCCAACTCAAATCTCTGATTTTCCGAGAGCGCTTCATACTCCAAGACGTGAACATCGAAATTCTTTACTACAGAGGCAGGTACAGGGTCTTGTTGCATAATCACGTGGTAAACGGCTTGATTAAGAAACGCTTTATCCATTACAGCAACCGGGATCGTCGAATTAAGATAACTTTTCTTGCCTGCATTCTTTAATCCGAAGTGAGCTTCCTCACCCAGATTTACGACCGTCTGATCAACCAATTGTTTCCAGACGTGACTGAATGCGATCTGCAAACTATTAAAGTCGTAGAACGCTGTCGCGTCAGCGGGGCCTTTCTGCAATGCAAACGAATCCACGCTTGCCTGAACACTGGCTGCGTCCGGTCGCTTTAATCGATCTTCGTCGTCGTCAAAGATGGTGCTGCCTTTGCTGAACAGCACCTTGTCAATTAACTCGGGAATGTCCGCGGTTTGGGTTGTTGTTGCGGGCGGCGGTTCTCCTTCCGGCGGTTCTCCCTCCGGTGGTTGATCCGTAAAAAAATCCTTCGCGCATTTTGTTTCCTTAGATTTTTCGAGGCAATATTTACTTATCGGGTTTTCTGAAAAAAGTATCGAGTTGATCCCGCCGTCATCTTCTTTCTTAAATAAGAGCGCACGAATAGCTGCCTCATCATCGAGCCTGAAATAGCCTTTGTTGTCATCATGGGTAAACCGTGTTGCTTCTAGATTCAGGTCCTCCTTCTCCTGATCTGTAAGATACAGACTGATCTTAACGCCTT
>CAYTSL010000468.1:0-1749 GCA_964440415.1 uncultured Flavobacteriaceae bacterium | reverse complement strand
ACCTTCGGATCTTCCGTCGAGTTTGCCGAATATCGGGAATACATGCAGGGTGATCCGATCGAACGGATCGACTGGAATGTCTATGCTCGCACGGACAAGTATGTGATTCGCCGCTTCCACGACGAAGTCAATATCCGGGCCAATGTTCTGCTGGATACCTCCGAGAGCATGTCCTACAAGAATATGGGGTCGATGTCCAAAATGGACTACGCCAGCAGTCTGGCTGCGGCCCTGATGTATGTCGTGGTCAACCAGGGCGATTCGACCAGTCTGATGACCTTTGATGATGATTTGCGCAAAGTCTACGAGCCCGCCGCGACCTTCGGCGCACTTCGGCCCCTGCTGCAAGGACTAGAGGAAATCGAGCCAAAGGGTGTAAGTAACCTTGAGACAGCCCTGGCGAAGGCGACTGAGTATATCAAGGGTCGATCGCTTGTCATCGTCATCTCCGACATGTTGCAGGACCCGCGCGAGACGCTCAAAGGCATTGGCAATCTCTGTTACGCTGGCCATGACGTGACGGTGTTCCATGTCCTGGACCCCGCGGAGATCCGCCTACCTCAAGAGGGCTTGATCGAGGTCGAGTTTCTCGAAACCCGCGACAAGATGAACGTCGATATCGGTGAATTCCGCGACCTATACCTACAGAGGATACGGGAGTATTTAGACGATATCCGCATCGGCTGCACCAACGAGGGGGCCAACTATTTGTTGGTCGATACCTCGATGGACATTCATGACACCTTACTGAAAAGAGCAACAAGCTAATGATACCAGGCGCAACACTATTTTTATATTTACTTCCGCTGGCCGCATTGCCCGTGGTGTTTCATCTGTTGATGCGGCGCCAGCGCAAGACGGTCTTGTTTTCGACAAGGATGTTCTTCGACAGCATGCAGCCGAGGCTTTCTTTTCATCGCAAGTTTCGGGAGCCGCTGCTGCTGGCGGCCAGGACTCTGCTGATCTTGTTTTTGCTGCTCGCCCTGGCCCGTCTGGCCATACCCAAAATGGGTAGTATCCTGGGCTTGGGTGGCGAACAGGCCGTGGTGATTGTCATCGACAACTCCAGCTCGATGATCGGCTTGGTGGAGGGCAGTGATCGAACCAAGCTGAGCGTTGCCCAGGAGGGCGCGCGCACGCTCTTGAAGAACATGGATCCAGATGGCAAGGCCGCGATCGTCTTGCTGGTGCCCGAAGTGGCTGCCGACCGGTTTGGCGGGATGACCAGCGACAGAGATTCGATGCTGAGCTTTCTGGAGTCGATCCAGCCTACCGAGGCAACCGGTGATGCTGCCAAAGCGATGCTGCGGGCGACGGCCTTGCTAAAGGATGCGAGCTCCGGGGGAGGTGGTTCGCTGCATGTGTTCACAGACCTCCAGGAGGCCGAGTGGAAGGTCCCCGTCCTAGCGGCCGATGATATGGATGAGGTGCCCGAGATCTTCGTGCACCGCGTGCCCACCGCCGAATCCACGCTGCCGAATATCTGCCTGCTCAGGGCGAGTGTGTCATCGCGCAGAATCCTTCCCAATCAGCCGTATACTTTGGAGGTCTTGCTGCGCAATGACAGTGACAGTGATTTCGGGGTCCGGGTCCATCACAAGGGTTCTGAGAACAGCGTTGCCGAGGTCACCAATGTTGAGGTGGCTGCCGGTTCGCAGAAGCTTGTGAAGTTGCCGCTCCTGCCGAAAACCTCGGGCCGTCACTGGATCCGTGTCTGGATTGAAGGGGATGGATTCGAGGGTGATAACC
>CAYTSL010000467.1:0-1750 GCA_964440415.1 uncultured Flavobacteriaceae bacterium | reverse complement strand
TAAAACAATAATAATAATTGAATAGGTATGAAAAGCTCTTTATCAGTGATAGATATTCAATATAAATTTTGTTTTTTAGAAGGGGAAAAGTATGAGTGAACGCGCATCAAAAAATGGCAGTATTAAGGAAACTAATGAAAAAAAGCTAACCTACACTCTAAATGACATGGATAAAAAAATGCTGGAAGTTGTCCCTGATCCTGAAGGGTTTAGGAAGTATCGAGAGGAATTTTACGCTGCAAGTACTTTTAAGAAGCGGTTTGATTATCCAATTCATTTAGATATTGAAACTAATAATTCATGTAATTTTAGCTGTGCTTTTTGTGAGCATGGATTTGATCCAAAACCTGAATTTTATCAAACAGTAAAGAATCTTCCCAAAGAAGACGTCTTTGATATTTTGGATCAGGCCGCTGAAATGGGCGTAAAATCGGTTCAGTTAAATTTGGTCAATGAGCCGTTAATGTATAAGGATCTTATTGAGGTCATTGAGTATGCGAGCAAATTAAAGTTCCAGGATATCTACTTTTTAACAAACGGTAGTCCTCTTACAGAGAAAAAAGCTGAGGCGCTTATTAAATCTGGATTAACTCGCATTATGATCTCTCTTGATGCTCATAGTGCTGATATTTTTGAAAAGATACGCAAAAGAAAAGATTTTGAGAAAATTAAGAAAAATATCTTGAACTTTATCAAGAAGAGAGAAGAGCTGAATTCTAAACTACCGTTAGTACGGACCAGTTTTCTTGTTACCGACATTAATAAGCATCAAGTTAATGAGTTTATTGATTATTGGACTGACAAAGCTGATTTTATCGCTATACAAAACCTTATGTCAGATGAAGATATTGAAGTCAAGAATGTGAAGAATATAGAGAGCTTAAAAGATTATCGCTGTAATATGCCTCTATTTCGCCTCTCAATAAAAGCCGATGGAAGGATAACGCCATGTTGTGTTTTTGATGGTAATTTATTGACCTTTGGTGATATTAAAAAAGTTTCTTTAAAGGAACTCTGGAATAGTCAAAAGATGACAAAATTTCAAGATATGCATCAGGATTATTCTTGGGATAAAAACCCAATTTGTAAAAAGTGTGTTTTAAAGACAAATTTTAATGCTGTCGAAAATGAAATAGCCAGTAAGGGTGTATAAGTAGGGCAAATAGGTGCGGAAGACTCACCTCCGGGATCACATCGATTAGGCAAACCATTCGCGGAATCTGTATTATCAAACGGTCTGAACCTTGACTGCTGTTGATTCAGACCAACAGTTGCGTGGTGTTATTGCCTTGGAAAAAGTAGAGGTCTGTGTTGAATGATGCCTGAGAATGAAACGTAGAACGCTTTTGATTGCAGCGCTTGTCTTGCTCGCGGGTTTCATCCTGACACGCGCAGTATTTCATGGGGTCGGTGTAGGAAAACAGGGTGAGGCACCGGGTGTTCTTACACTTGCACTGCCGGAACTAAGTGATGCCGACTATCGTTGGATCGGCTCACGCATCTACCAAAATGAAGCTCTTGGCAATGCTGAAAATCTGACTCATTGGAACGAGGGTGAGGATTTCCCCTCCCTGGGTATCGGTCACTTTATATGGTTTCCCAAGGGTAGTGATGCACCCTTTGATGAGCAGTTTCCAGCCATGGTTTCCTATCTGCGTCAGACAGTTCCTGAAAATTTGCAAATGCCGGCGTGGTTGCAGGAACTGGACCCGTTTGATGCGCCCTGGAACACCAAGCAGGAATTTGACGC
>CAYTSL010000466.1:0-1754 GCA_964440415.1 uncultured Flavobacteriaceae bacterium | reverse complement strand
CATCATAAAAATCGATAGAATACATTCCTGTGGTTTCTTTACCTTGAATTATCGGTGTTTCAAAAACTTTCCAGGTTTTACCTTTATCTGGTGAATATAAAACTCGGCTTGCCTTTCCTCCTGTTGCAACCCAGGTTTGGTCGCCAACAATAGCAATATTGGTGTCACTTGCAGCAAAAGCAGCTTCACCTTCTTTAGCTTTTGGCAGATCATCACATGAGAGTTTATTCCAAGTATTTCCTCCATCACGAGTAATAATAATACTCATACAATCCTCTGTTGGGTCACCAATAGCAATACCTTCCTGGTCGTTCCAGAAATCCATGGAATCGTAGAAAGCTTTTGGGTGGTTTTCTTTATAAACCAACATTCCTCCTTTAAATAGTTTTGCAGGAGATTCTATAGTTAGATGAAAGAAAACATCGTTTTGGATTGCCGAAGAACGAGAATTTGATGGGTCCAATGTTTCTAATTTAACAATACTGTTTTCATCGTTTAAAAACATTGAAATCATTTTTCCATTTGAAGTTATCCCTTTTAATTCATTTTTACTTAACTCAATAGATCTCATATTCAACAACGAATCTTCTAAAAGTGATTCAACTTCAACTTTAGAGATAGCTCTTGTAATTTTAGCTTTTGAAATATTTCCAGGAAAAAATCTTTCTTCCATTTTACAGGAAAACATTAAGGATATAATCAATAGAAAAAGAATTCGTTTCATAATATAAATATATCCATAAAAAATGGAAAAGCTTCACGAATAAACGTGAAGCTTTTAACAAAAAACTAACCAACCCAAATTAATTATTAATCTAAATAATTACTTACTACCGTTGCTCTTTCTGTGACATGCGAGTTTAATTCGTTGACGGCAGTTTGAAATTCTGAACTACTATTTAAAAATGTATATCCATCAATTTCAGAGGTCGCATATTCCTCAATCAATGCTGAATATGTTGCATATTGAGATTGAATAGTACTTACATTGAAAGCTCCATCAACGATTTCCTGTACATAGGTATCATATTGAGCCTTGTAAATGTCATCAGCATATAAGTACCCAATTAATGGCCATTGTGTGGACGATACATCAGAAAAATCCAATGCAGGTGAACCTCCCATTTTACCAAATTGTAAAGCTTCATTATTATCCCAAGGAATCCATGTTAATTTACTGGTGGCTGGATCGTTATATAAATAATAATTATGAGTCATTCTACCATAAGTATCCCAGTTTTGAATGACCGTATTTGCTGCTAAATATTTTAAAAATACATCCGTATCAAATATTGTTTCAAGATTTGTTCTCCAAGTCCCTGCATCTGTTGTTCTTAAGCTATCATGTAAGATATCTAATAAACTTTCAACATCTGAAAAATCGGCTTCGTCTTCATTGTTTTTCTTTACATATTCATCTTCATCATAAGTTCCATTTGCAAAACTCGCAGCGTCTCCATCAGGTTTGTATAAATTGCCATCATCGTCTGAAAATTGCTCGTCTAAAACAGTATCGTCAACTTCTTCTACCATTGTATATAAACCAAAATATATTGGACCATCACCATTGTCTACATAAACTCTATAAAATGCTGTATGAGACCCTGCTAATCCTGCATTTCTAAATACATCTCCAGCTACCTTTTCTCTTAACATCGATTTATCATCGTAATTATTTTTAAGGCTTAATTTTTTAAAGCCATAAAAACGTTGATTGTCTATTTGAGGATAATCATCTTCGAACTCATCAAAAT
>CAYTSL010000465.1:0-1760 GCA_964440415.1 uncultured Flavobacteriaceae bacterium | reverse complement strand
TTATAGCACGTTGTTATTATTATAATCTTATAAGATAATTGTTTCCTTTTTAAATGAAAATCCCAAAGTTTCCATTTCTTCTAAAATAGGTTCGTACATTTCCTTTGTTGATGGCATACACACTCCTTTAGTTGTGATTTTACCTTCAACAATTAGTTTTGTAGCAATAGCAGGTGGTAAGGAAACTGCACTTGACATAGCAGAATCACCATAAGGAATTCCTTCGTTCAGCATGCTAGAAATCCGTTTCTCTTTCTTATTTGGAAATTCAACAATCATTTCGTTGTGAACGATTATCATATCTTTTTCATAAGGTTCGTAGGCCATTTTTTTTAGCATTAAATCCACAAGGAGGTTTGATTTTGTGCCTCTTTTTATTGAAATTTGAACATTATCAAACAATCCAAGCCAATCTAATTTTTTAATGAAATCATCATTAATCTCCATGTTTAATGATTTCGCAAATTGCATTTTTATATTTTCCGTATTTGAAGATCCAATATGTTCAGCAATAAATTGGCTATAAGTTGCATTTTCAAAATTCTTTTCTTCAGTGTTCTCAATTAACTTACTTTTTAGAAGATTTGTCATCGTATTACTATAACCGATAAATCGCAGCAGTCCTTTGTAGATGGAAATATTTTCATCCAATCCAAACTCTTTTAGATAGCGCGTGCTGTCGCTGCTGGGATAAGTTTCAAATGTCCCAATCCCGTGAACGTCTACTAATCTATTATGCTCAAATTTTGCTGGTACTTCAATTACTTCTCCATCAACCTGATATGTAGCTGGTGATACCGCTGAACGCATAAGTCCATTAGGATCCCATGAAAATTTATATCCCCATGGATTACGATTATGCTCAAATGAAGGAATGCCTGCTCCATAAGAATCAATTTTTGTGATTTTACCTCCTTCAGAATGGACTTCATCAATCATTTGTTTTAAACCCATGTTGTCAAGCCCCGGATCTTCACCAAGTTCTGTCAGTATAAGAGTCCCTTGTCTTTTAGCTTCTTCATCAAAACATTCTATTCCAGGATGTTTAAAGTCTGTTGTTATCATCGGGGTTTTATGTTTCAGACATAATTCGGCAACAACTGTATGAGTTGACCGTGGTGTCATCGCAACAACAACTTCCACCTTCTGTATTATTTTTTCTAAAACATCTACTTGATCAATTGTCCAGCTAATTGAAGTACCAAGCGGTCTTCCTGCAATTATTTTCTCTGCTTTTGAAACAGTGCGTGTTGCAACTATAACTTCATATTTGCAAACATCAATAAAATAATCTATCATTGGTTTTACTACATAACCTGCTCCTAAAACTGCAACTTTTCCCATTTTTTATCCTTTCTTTTAATTGATTAAAATTTTATTGTCAATGTGCTCTAACTTTAATGATATGAAATCGTTTTAATACTGAAACAACTTCAGCATAGGTGTTTTATATCAAAGCGTTAAACGAAGTTAGTTGTTTTTTCTTCCAAAATCAAGCAGTAATTGTTACTAAAACAATTCTTTAATATCCTCCTTTTCAGCGTCATCTTCCTTTTTATCTATCTGCTCGATTACGAACTTAGGAAGCTTATCTTTATTAAACAAAGTTATTGGCACAGGTAATATACTTGCCATAGCTATCATGAGTAATAATGCCAATAGCCTTAATAGTCTTTTTATCTTCATTGTAAAATCAATAGTGTAACATCAAAAAATTTGAGATGTTAGATTAATAAATAATTGAATTGTAAATGCCAATA
>CAYTSL010000464.1:0-1761 GCA_964440415.1 uncultured Flavobacteriaceae bacterium | reverse complement strand
TCTTTTAATCCCTTGTATATATCATAAGGGTCCTTGCAATTTTTACTATTTATGGATCCATAACCAATGGTTTGGCAGAAATTTCCAAAATCTGGTAATGTTCCGCAATTAGGTCTATTGATTCGCTTCATAACGTCTGCCAACCATGCACCATTAGATGTATATCCACCATGATTTTCAACAAGTACATTTATTCCTTGCTTTTCTGCGTATTCAGATAACTTGGTCAACCCATCTATAGCAGCCAATGCAACTTCCTCCGCAGTTCCTTCACCATGTGCATTTACTCTAATGGAATGACAACCCAAAAACTTAGCGGCATCTACCCATTTGTAATGGTTTGCTACTGCCTTCGCTCTTTCTTCATTATTAGTAGAAGCCATATTTCCTTCTCCATCAACCATTATCAATACATTTTGCATACCAAATTTTTCACTATTGGCTTTCAAAACGGTTAGGACTGAGTCCATTCCCATTTTTTCTATATGTTTTGTATAAAGCTGGCTAACATATTCAACACCTTCAAATCCAAATTCTTTTGCTTTTTCTGCAAAATCTAATGGATCCATTTTTTTATCGTCTCGCATAGCCTTATGCAAAGACCACTGAGCTAAAGAAAGTTTAAAAAATAATTGCGTTTCTTCCGTTAAATTAGAGGGTATTTCTGTCTCTTCTTTTTTGTTATAATCTTTACATGAAAGGGTCAAAAAGGAAATTGTAAATATTAGCAACAATGTCCTTTGAAGTTTAATAGAATTTAAGATCATTGAATTGATTTTTTTAATTAGCTCTAAGTTAAAATATTAATTTAATATTTAAGATTTAGAACTGGATTTTTTTACTATAAAACCTTATAATAATAGTAAAAATAAATAATTCCATTATTTTTAACTTTTAAATTTAGAAATCCATTAAATGAACATTAAAGAAGAGTACGATGCTATTGTAATTGGAACAGGAATTAGTGGTGGTTGGGCTGCCAAAGAACTTTGTGAAAATGGACTCAAAACTTTAGTTCTGGAACGCGGTCCAATGGTAGAACATATTAATGATTATACAACGATGTTTTTAGATCCTTGGGATTTTGAACTAAGAGGACAAGCAAGCTTAAAAGAGGAAAAAAGACAAGAAAAACAGGCCAGGACTGGATACGTTACTCGAAAGGCTAATAGCCATTTTTTTGTTGATGACATTAAGCATCCATACAATGAAACTAAACGTTTTGATTGGATTCGTGGATACCATGTTGGTGGTCGATCTTTAACTTGGGGAAGACAAAGTTACAGACTAAGTGATATAGATTTTGGAGCAAACAAAAAAGAAGGCATTGGAGTCGACTGGCCTATTCGTTATAAAGACATTTCACCTTGGTACGATTATGTAGAAAAATATATTGGTGTTAGTGGCGAAAAACTGGGTTTGCCTCAACTTCCAGATGGTATTTTTGGACCTCCAATGGAACTTAATTGTGTAGAAGAACATCTTAAAGAAAGTCTATCTGATAATTTTGATGATCGAGTTCTAACCATAGGAAGAGTAGCTCACATTACTGATGACAGACAATATATAGGTAGAAGCAAATGCCAGTACAGAAATCGATGTATTAGAGGTTGTCCATTTGGAGCCTATTTTAGCAGTAATTCTTCTACTCTACCTGCGGCCGAAAAAACAAAAAACATGGTGATAAGGCCAAATTCAATAGTCTATGAAATCACCTATGATGATAGTCAAAAGAAAGCGACGGGAGTAAAGATAATTGAT
>CAYTSL010000463.1:0-1774 GCA_964440415.1 uncultured Flavobacteriaceae bacterium | reverse complement strand
CTGTCCACCGTGGCGGCCATCGCGGCGCTGAGCTCAGCGTCGGCGCAAGCCGCGGAGCCCTCTGAATCCGAGACCTCTGAATGGAAAGAAGACTACGCTTACACGCTGGGCGTGCAGGCGTATATCTACAGCTATCCCTGGGTCTTTCTGACCGAGATTCGGTATGCGTGGGTGGTGGCCAACGAGCCGAAAAAGGAACTCGCGAACTACGCCCCTATCAACCAATTCTGGCACGGACTGAACATCACGGGGACGGAGTGGCAGTCCGGAGGCGGACCCAACAATGACACCCTCTACTCGACCAGTATTCTGGACCTCTCGAAGGAGCCGATCATCCTGAGTCACCCGGACATGGGTGAGCGCTATTTTACATTCGAGCTCGGTTCCGCGACTTCCGACAATTTCGCCTACATCGGCAATCTGACCACCGGCTCCAAAGCCGGGAACTTCGCCCTCGTGGGACCGGATTGGAAAGGCACGCTGCCGGAAGGTGTCCAACTTCCTTCCCAGTCTCTCGGCACCAAGCACATCGGCGCGGAGGCAAAGTCACCGACCAACTACGCCATTATCGCCGGTCGCACCGGCGTGCTCGGCAAGGAAGATGTGCCGGCGGTCAACAAACTCCAGGCTCAATACAAACTCACCCCGCTCAGTTTGTGGGGCAAGCCCGATGCGAAGCTGCCTCCTGCCGACCACAAGGTGACGAAGCCCTTCGACCGCGAGAGCGATCCTCTGGCGGACTGGAAGACGATCAATCGGGAGATGACCGCCAACCCGCCGCTGGCACAGCATGCCGCCTTGCTTGATATGTTCAAAACCATCGGCATCGGCCCCGGACAGGACGTCACCGCCATGGATGAGGCCACCCAACGTGGGTTGGTCCGGGCCGCGAAGGATGGGCGTGCCATGGTCACTAAGATCGGATCGAGTGGCGGCAGCGGAAAGATCATCAATGGCTGGGCTTATCCGCCAGCCACGATGGGGAGCGCCGGCTACTTCAACGATATCACCACGATGAGCACCATCCAGTGCGCGATGGGGATCATCTCCAATGACTCGACCGAGGCCGTTTACATCAATACCGAGAAGGATGGCGAGGGTAAGCCGCTGACCGGAGCGAACAATTACACGCTCAAATTTGATGCTGGCGCGTTGCCGCCCGTCGATGAGTTCTGGTCGCTCACCATGTATGGCCTGGACCGCAATCTGGTCGCCAATCCAATCGATCGCTACAACATCGGCAGCCTCATGGGCGGCTTTGAAATGGCCGACGACGATAGCCTGACACTCTACATCCAGCGCGAATCACCGGGTAAGGAGAAAGAATCGAACTGGCTTCCGTCACCTGAAGGGGCGTTCTGGCTCGTGTTCCGAACCTACGGACCACAGAAACCGTTGATCGACCAGACGTGGATCATGCCGCCACTCGAAAAAGCGAAATGAATGAAATCAGGACGAGAAATCAATATATTTAAAACGAAGATTACAACGAAAATGAAAACGAACATCAAAGCTGGCCTGTCCACCGTGGTGGCCATCGCGACACTAACCTCAGCCTCGGCACAAGCCGCGGAGATGCCGACTGAGCCGATCGGCGGCCAACCACCAGCGGGGTCAAAAATCTCGGTCAAAGATCTGGAATACCAGGTGAAATACCAACGCGCCTTCGAGGCGGTCATCTGGGGCATCCCCACCGTTGCGATCTATGGTTATGAAAAGGGCTTACGCAAACTGGGAGCAGAAGCCAATACGATTGGGGCGTTTTCAGGCCCGG
>CAYTSL010000462.1:0-1776 GCA_964440415.1 uncultured Flavobacteriaceae bacterium | reverse complement strand
CATAGCTGGAAAAATGATGTTGATAAGAGCTATTATAATAGGTTTAGAAATAGATTTAATTGAGCCAACTTTAAGTCCTGTATTTGACTATTTAAAACCATATTCTTTATGTTCTATGTTGCCTTCTCAATTAACTAATATGGTGGAATACGTTGGGAATATCAAAAATATATTAGTGGGAGGTGCCGTTGTATCTAGAAAGCTAAAAGAGAAAATACAAGACTGTCCTTCTAATATTTTTGAAACTTATGGAATGACAGAAACAGTTACTCACATTGCAGCAAGGCGATTAAATAATTTTGACAGATCTCCTATTAGTAAGAAAGAATGGCATTTTTTCACAGCACTACCTAATGTGGATATTTCTCAAGACTTAAGAGGATGTTTGGTTATTGATGCACCATTTGTGTCTACTCAAGAACTTATTACAAATGATATTGTTAAACAACATTCAGATAGAACATTTGAATGGTTAGGTCGTATTGATAATATGATCAATTCAGGCGGAATCAAGATTTTTCCTGAAACGATAGAAAACAAATTGTCAAGCCAAATAAAGCAACGATTCTTTATAGCTCCACAAGAAGATGATAAACTTGGTCAGAAATTAATATTAGTTATTGAGGGTGAGTCATTTGATGTTGATAAGTCGATTTTTGGGAAAATAGATAAATATGAAGTGCCTCAACAGGTGTATTTTTTACCAAAATTTATAAATACGTTCTCTGGTAAAATTCAACGAGAAGAAACTTTAAAGTTAATTGAGTAAAATTTGCAAAAAAATTTTAAACTTGAATTACTCCCATATTAAAAGGTTTCTCAATAGGAGCATGGTTAGCTGCTTCAATCCCCATGCTTATCCAGGTTCTGGTATCTAAAGGATCTATAATGGCATCTGTCCATATATGCGCTGCGGCATAATAAGGTGAAACTTGAGAATCGTATCTATCTTTTATTTTATTAAATAATTCGTCTTCTTTTTCTTTAGTGATTTTTTCACCTTTTTTTTCAAGAGAAGATTTTTCAATCTGCAATAATACCTTAGCTGCTGAATTTCCACTCATTACAGCCAATTCGGCACTTGGCCATGCTACGATCAATCTTGGATCATAAGCTTTTCCGCACATAGCGTAATTTCCTGCTCCATAACTGTTGCCAATAATAATAGTGAACTTCGGAACCACACTGTTACTAACAGCATTTACCATTTTAGCACCATCTTTTATAATGCCACCGTGCTCACTTTTACTACCAACCATAAAACCAGTAACATCTTGTAAAAACACTAACGGAATTTTCTTTTGGTTGCAATTGGCTATAAAGCGAGTCGCCTTATCTGCACTATCAGAATAAATTACACCTCCAAATTGCATTTCCCCTTTTTTAGTCTTAACTACTTTACGTTGATTAGCTACAAGCCCAACTGCCCAACCATCAATCCTGGCATAAGCCGTAATCAATGTTTTTCCATATCCAGCCTTATACTCTTCAAATTCTGAATTGTCCACTAATCGACTAATGATGTCATGCATATCATATTGATCGGCTCTGGATTTTGGTAGGATGCCATAAATATCTTCTGGGTTATCCTTTGGCTTTAAGGATTTACTTCTATTAAAACCCGCTTTATCATAATCACCAATCTTGCCAATAATCTTTTTTATGGTATCTAAAGCATCTTTATCGTCTTTAGCTTTGTAATCCGTCACACCAGAAATTTCACAATGGGTTGATGCACCACCTAAAGTCTCATTATCAATACTTTCTCCTATAGCC
>CAYTSL010000461.1:0-1781 GCA_964440415.1 uncultured Flavobacteriaceae bacterium | reverse complement strand
CCAGAAAAAGTTTTTAGAAATTCGTTTTTGTTTTTGATTTCATTTCGATTTTCTAAAACTTTATTTTTAGGGTGGGTATCCTGGGTAAGTTGGGTAGGGTTATATAAATAAGGGACTTCTGAGAAGCTGAAACCTGGCCCCGCTGGGGACCCCCCGGGTTTGGCCATATAAATAAGGGGTTTCACAGTTCCCCCTCCCCAGGCCACACCAATGGCATGTTTACGCCCTCCTCAAAGGCCATACGCAGGCCAGCGATATCGTGCAGTTTCACGTATCTTTTCCGCGGTTCATCTTTCTTAGGTTTCGGGCGGTGATCCGCGATGGCACGTTTGAGCAGACCTATGGAGTGCCGCCAGAATGCGTTCTCGACTACCGGCATTTCGAAGCGGCGCTGGCGGGATACCCAATGGCTGTACGCGTAGAATACGGCTGATTTCGGGATGGTCGTTTCTGTGCGCCCGTTGAAGTGCAGCACCATCATGCCGCTCTCTTCGCGGGTCCACTCGTCTTGAGTATCTTTTTTGTCGCGGACAACAGTAAACTCCGGCGCGACCCCCATGACCATTCGCTCGGACATAAGACAATCGTGCCAGAACGCCGTCACACTATCGGCCGTGCGCATCGTCGCCGCCTCTTTGGCGACACTCTGCCATTTGGGTGGTTCCCGCATGCTGTCGGAATCAATCTCCATATTTAGACAGCGGTGCATGAACGCCTCCCGCCCACCGCTCTCAATGGCCTTTGACAGCCGTGTGAAATAGTCCGCGTCCCCTTTATGGATATCGGACACGTCGAACACCGCATGCCTTCGGTCTGAGATGCCGACAGGAGCAAACCAATCCTCGTTCGTTGAAATGATGGCCTTGGTGAAATTACGCACTAACTCAACATCGCGGTACTTCTGTTCGAGCAGATCGAGTTTTTCAACCGTGACGGTTCGCAGGCCTATTTGCTAGCGACGCATACCGATTGCATCATTTGTTGCCGCGGCACGGAAGCGACGGAATGGAATGACATCAAAGCCGATGTCGATGCGGCTTCGGTGGTGGCCGAAACAGTAGGCCACGTCCATCGTGGATTCAAAAAAGAGGTCGACGACCTTTGGCCCTTTCTTGAAAAAGCACTTATCGAAAACAAGAAAACATTATGGTTCGCCGGACATTCGCTGGGCGGGGCAATGGCGACGATCTGCGCGGGGCGCTGCTTCCTTTCCCATATCCCCTCGATGCCGAAATTCCTTTATACTTACGGATCGCCCCGAGTTGGCAACAAGCGTTACATCAACTACTGCGACATCGACCACATCCGTTGGGTCAACAACAACGACATTGTCACGCGCGTTCCTCCAGTGTGGCTTGGTTACCGTCACACGGGCAAGGAAATGTATCTCGATTCTCATGGCCATTTGCGCAAGCTCGATGGATGGCAACGTACGAAGGACCGATTTCGAGGATTTTTTAGCGGAATCCGCCATTTTCGAATCGACCATTTTTCCGACCACCTGATGGACGATTACATCGAAGCGATCCACAATATGGTTCTCGAATGCGAGGCGAGCGAATTGGCTGAAGACCATTGGCTTCGCGAAAAGTTACGCTGGGGCAGGAAGCTCGCAAAGAAGCTTCGCAAATGATAAACGAGCCCCACGCCCAGCAACAACCAGCCGACCGTTTCGCTCCGCCATGATTTGATTCCGACCAGTTCGCCCGCCTTCTTGCCGAGAGTCATCGCACTCAATACGAGCTTATATACTGCAAAAATAGGCAGAATCTCGTTTTTTT
>CAYTSL010000460.1:0-1785 GCA_964440415.1 uncultured Flavobacteriaceae bacterium | reverse complement strand
TCCTTCCACGATTTCTGACAACCTCACCGACCCTCCCGCCCACTCTCAATAGAATCCGTGAAATCCGTGTCCAAGAATCGGGAAATCCCATCTCGCCCGTACGAAGTCCTCAACCTCCGATTCTCACCCTGCGACGTAACTCAAAACTCAAAACTCAAAACTGAGAACTGATGTGTGGTGTACATTCTCCCCATGCTGACCATCGACGCGATCCACGATGTCATTCTCGAAGCGGCCGAAGTGGGGAGGAACGCCCGCCTCGAAGCTCTCCGCATCGGCCACTACTGGTCGGTGGTTCAGACCTCGGTGGGCTCCGGGATGGCCTCGACCCTTCGCAGTGAGAACCACCTCCACGGCTCCCAACCCATCGAAGATGCCGGCAATCTCGACCGATACACCCCCATCGAGATCGCCGATCGCCTGAGATCTCAATCTCGTCCGGAGTCGGGCCTCGGCCTGGCAGCCGCAAATGCGCTCATCGGTCCGCCCGATGGTCGTCTGACCGAACACAACGCGGCTGCCATTCTCGGTGAGAAGGGGCGCGGCAAGCGGGTGGGCATGATCGGCCACTTCCCTTTCACCCAACGGCTCGCCGAGAGCTGCGGTGAGCTCTGGGTCTTCGAACGGGGCGATGGCAGGCGAGACGAGGACCTCGGCCCCGAGATGCTCGAAGAACTCATTCCCCAGGCTGATGTCGTCGGGATCACCTCGACAACAATCGTCAACCGAACCCTGCCGGCGATCCTCGATCTCATCCGGCCCGATGCCTTTGTCCTCATGCTCGGGCCGAGCACACCATTGACCCCGAGTTTCTTCCGTCTCGGTGTCGACCTTCTCTGCGGAACCATCATCGTCGACCCTGAAGCGGTTCTGAGAGCCGTCGAACAAGGCGCCGTCACCTCACAGATCACCGGTGTCAGAAGAGTCTGTCTGTGGCCGGAGTGAGGATAGAATTAACGCAGAGACGCAGAGACGCAGAGACGCAGAGACGCAAAGGCGCAATGACATCGCATGGTCCGTTGGGCCATCGCACCATCGCATTGAATAAACGCAATGGCGCAATGGCGCAAAGCCATCGCAACGGTTTCTGGAGCCATCGCACCGGCTCATGCGATATGGGTGGGACTGGGGTAGATTGAGTCCTGATGAATGAAAACGAGATCAGCCGGGTGGTCGTGGAAGCGGCAATCGAAGTTCATCGTGAACTTGGTGGACCGGGTTTGCTCGAAAGCGTTTATGAGGAGGCTCTCGCCTTCGAATTGAGGGATCGAGGACTCGAGGTCGAAAGACAGCTTGCTGTTCCGTTGTCATACAAAGGCCGTGACCTCCACTCCGACCTGAGGTTGGACCTGCTCGTCAACCGAATCGTAGTGATCGAGTGCAAGGCCGCTTCGCTACACAATCCGGTCTTTGAGGCTCAGACCCTTACCTACCTTCGTCTCCTCAATCTGAAGCTGGGAATGGTAATCAACTTCGGTCGGCCCCGCGTCACCGACGGGATTCGACGTGTTGTCAATGGGCTGTAAAGCAATGATGGCTCATTTGTTTGTTGCGATGTTGCGCCTTTGCGCCTTTGCGCCTTTGCGTTGGTTTTCCTGCTCATGATCAGCCCGGATCGATCCATGTCCAAACTCGCTGGGTTGGTGCTGGCCGGTGGGGCGGGTTCGCGCTTTGGTGGGCCCAAGGCATGGGCCCTGCTCCCCGATGGCCGTACCTTCCTTGATGCGTGTGTCGCCGCGCTTTGCGAAGCCGGTGCCCATCCTTTAGCAGCCACTCTTCCGCCGG
>CAYTSL010000459.1:0-1788 GCA_964440415.1 uncultured Flavobacteriaceae bacterium | reverse complement strand
CTATGTTTTTATTAATTTATGATAAAACTAAAATTAATTTACCAATTCTTCCAAACCACTGCCAATTCCTTTTTTAACTAAGAAATCTACAACGACATCTTCAAAACTTGGTTTACCAATAGATTGCAGATCATAAGAAACCCTTGTACTAGGTTTATTGATGTTAACAATCCTTCTCAAGTCAATCGGGGTTCCAATAACTACAGTATCACAGTCACAAGCATTTATCGTTGCTTCAAGATCTCTAAGTTGTTGTTCACCATATCCCATTGCTGGCAATACTTTTCCAATTCCAGGATAAATATCAAAGGTCTCTTTCAATTTTCCAACCAGATAAGGTCTTGGATCTATGATCTTGGCTGCACCAAATTTTTGCGCTGCTACTGTACCTGCCCCTATTTTCATACCACCATGAGTTAAGGTTGGACCATCTTCTACCACCAATACTTTTTTATTTCTTATCAGCATTTCATCTGCAACGCTTATTGGCGATGCTGCATCAATTACAACTGCTTCTGGTACTACTTCAGATAGAATTTTTCTGATCATGGCAACGCCTTTAGGTTTTGCTGTATCTATTTTATTGATGATCACAGCATCCGACATTCTCAAATTTACTTCACTTGGATAATATTTCATACCATGTCCAGCTCTATGAGGATCGGTCACAGTGATATAAAGATCTGACTTATAAAATGAAAAATCATTATTCCCACCATCCCAAACAATGACATCACAACCATCAGGATCGTTTTCGGCAGCCCGAAGAATGGCTTCATAGTCTACGCCTGCATAAATGACGTTTCCTCTTACAACATGAGGTTCATATTCCTCCATTTCCTCAATGGTGCATTTATGTAATTTTAGATCCTCAATCTTAGCAAAACGTTGCACTTTTTGTTTTTCCAGATCGCCATAAGGCATTGGGTGACGAATGGCCACAACCTTTAAATCATGCTCCATAAGGATCTCGATCAATCGTCTGGAAGTCTGACTTTTTCCACATCCTGTTCGTGTAGCACAAATACTAATCAATGGTTTCGTACTTTTAACCGAAGTATCCTTTGGTCCTAAAAGAACAAAATTAGCTCCAGCTGAATTCACAAGTGCACTTTTATGCATGATATATTCGTAAGTAACATCTGAATATGAAAACGCAACATCATCTACATTTAAATTTATAATTAGTTCTTCCAGATCCTTTTCGTCAAATATTGGAATTCCTTCTGGATACAAATCACCCGCAAGGGAAGCTGGATATTTTCTATCAGTAATATCAGGAATTTGAGCTGCGGTAAAGGCTACGACATCGTAATCTTTATTATCGCGATAAACAGTGTTGAAATTGTGGAAATCTCTTCCAGCTGCACCCATAATTAGGACTCTTTTTTTCATAATATTTAGTTTACTTTTTAGTTAAAAATTTTAAACTACTAAAGTACCTGAAACAAGGAGTAATTAATATGATAATTGTCACTAGTTGGAAGCAAAAATTGTAGTGTAAAATGTTATACTTTTTTGTGAATCTTGAAACTTGACCGATATCATTGGTTAGAATTTTTGGAAATCTTAAATTGATTCGTTATTCCAAAAAGTTGAATTCTGACTAATGACAAATACATTAATTATGAAAACAACAAACTTTTTACTCGTATCCTTTTTTTGTATAACCACAATCTCAATTTCAAACGCACAGGTTAAAGAACTTATTGGTTCCTGGAATCTAAATGAGTTTACTATTGTCAACGAGGAAAACAAAGACACAATGAACTCGGATAAAAAGTCTGT
>CAYTSL010000458.1:0-1789 GCA_964440415.1 uncultured Flavobacteriaceae bacterium | reverse complement strand
CATACGTGGTTGCAAAATCTTTAGATAAGTTTCTCTGCTAAGTTCTTGTAATAACTTTGGTTCTTCCTGACTGTGTTTTACCACATAATCATCTAACTTTTCCGGTAGGATCTGCATTAGGACAAAATTCTGTTTATCAATTTTTGTTTTCCAGTTGCGTCATCCCCATAAAGCCATTGAATTACGTTGTCTTCCCAAATAGCGTCGCATTCGTCCTGTGTGATAATATTTCGTTCTTTAGCCAAATCCAAGATTTTTCCAGGATAGGACGATTGTTTAGCACTTTCCATTTCACCTAAAGGATAAGGATCATCCAATCCCATAACAACTTGCTTTGAACCTTGGTTCTCAACCAGTAATTTTAAAGATCCAGTATCATGCACTAAAGTGTCAAAGAAAATATTTTTGTGTCCCACAGCTTTTCTAGGATGCTGCATACCTTCAAAAAGATCTGGTCTTCCATCAAACCCTTGAATACGTCTTCCCAAATTGATTTGTGCTAATTGTCCGCCATGAGCAAAACATACCCGCATATTTGGATATTTATCCTGATAACCATTTAAAGTCAAAAAGTGATAGGCATCAGCACACTGTGCAAGCATCCAGATTAAATGAAAACGCCATGAAGTGTTTTCTAATTTAATGAATTTTTCACCATCGTAAGGATGAATCTCTACTGCTAAATTAAATTTACTGGCAAGCTCAAAAATAGGTTCATTCTCTTCATCAAAAATACAACGCCAAGTCCCAATGGTATCCATGTAATGAGTAGGTAAACAAAGTAATTGCATTCCTAATTCTTCCACACAACGTTCAATTTCCCAACAAGCACCTCTAACAAAGCCAGGATGCACTACAAAGCCACAAGTAAATTTACTAGGATTATCACGTTGTATGCGAGCATTAAAATCATTTTGAAAGCGCAATGCCTGCTTCATTTCTTCAACTCTTAAACCATTTCCATAGAGTTGTGAAAGGTTTAGAACAACTGCATGATCAATTTTATATCGATCCATCCATTCTAATTTTTCATTCAAGAAAAAACTCGAATCTGTAACGGGACGACTCCAATCTTTTTGAAGCATAAATTTACGGTCTTCATCAACCCAAAAAATACCTTTATCTTTCATGTATTGAGGTATCTCCTCTGGATAAGGAAGTAAATGTGAGTGACCGTTAATACGCAGTTTACGTTTCATCTATTCTTCTTCTAGTTTTACAGGTGGTAACATGACCATATTACATTTTGGACAAGTTCTTTTATCCAAATCGTCATAATACTTATCAAATATTTTTGGCATATCAGTTTCAATATTATCTAACTTGAATTTTTTTCGATATAACTTGTGATTACATTTTTCACAATACCATTCAAGGGCATCCTTCATTTTTTTCTTACGAGGATATTCTATAACTAATCCAACCGTATTTGCACCTCGTTGAGGTGAATGCGGAACTTTTGGTGGTAAAATAAAGATTTCACCTTCTTTAATAGGAATATCCACTGGTTTACTTTTGTCCATGATTTTTAAAACCATATCACCTTCAATCTGATAGAAAAATTCAGGTGTTTCGTTATAATGATAATCCTTCCTGCTATTTGGACCGCCAACAACCATCACAATATAATCACCATTTTTCCAAACTACTTTATTGCCTACAGGTGGTTTTAAAAGTTCTCGATTTTCCTCTATCCAAGCTTTAAGATTAATAGGAGTTACTATTTTTTTACCCATGATTTTTTCTTTAGAAATTAAATTTACAAAGATTTTGTTCGTCCACCATCAAC
>CAYTSL010000457.1:0-1791 GCA_964440415.1 uncultured Flavobacteriaceae bacterium | reverse complement strand
CCAGGATTATCACGTAAGTCCAAAACAAGTTTAGTTGCTCCTTGTTTTTGTAATTCATCTAATCCAAATTTAAACTCCTTATATGTTGATTCAGCAAAGCGATTTATTTTGATATATCCCATATCATCCGTCATCATGTATGAAGCGTCCACACTCTTAATAGGAACATGATCACGTTTTATCGTGAAATCTAACAAATTTGCTTCGTCGCGTCTATAAACTTTCAAATCGACCAAAGTGTTAATCTCTCCTTTAAGTTTATTGATTATATCATTATTACTCCACTTTTTTCCATAGATTGAATCACCATTTGCAACCACTATTCTATCTCCACTTTTAATTCCTGCTTTGTCACTTGGGCCATTCTTTACTGCCCTAATAACTGCAATTGTATCTTTGTAAGTGTAAAAATTTATTCCTATTCCTACAAAATCGCCTTTCATATTTTCGCTTACTCGCTGCAACTCACTTTTAGGGATGTAAACGGAATGTGGATCCAAATTATTTAAAATACCGTTAACCGTTACATCAACTATACTGTCCGTATTAATTTCATCAACATACTCATAATCAATGTAATCAATAAGCCTGTTTAACTTATCTTTTTTACTGTTTGAAGTAAATAAGCGGTCTGAACTATCAGTAAAACTCAATTTACCACCAACAAACACACCAGCGGCAATAGCTACCCCAATAATCAATGGTAAATATTTCTGTTTATAATTACTCATTTGTTTTTAAATCTTCAATCAGTGTTACTTCAATACCAGCTTTTTGTAAAAAATCTAAACCAGAACAATCTCTATAAGCCCTATTGTAAACGACTCTTTTAATTCCAGCCTGGTGTATTAATTTACTACACTCTTTACATGGCGATAAGGTTAAATACAAAGTAGAACCTTCACAAGATTGTGTTGAGGCTGCTACTTTAGAAATCGCATTGGCTTCCGCATGCAAAACATACCATTTTGTGTAGCCTTCTTCATCCTCGCACAAATTTTCAAATCCGGTTGGTGTTCCATTATAGCCATCAGAAATTATCATTCTATCCTTTACAATAAGTGCTCCTACTTGCTTTCTTTTGCAATAGGATAATGTTCCCCATTCCTTTGCAATTCTTAAATAAGCCTTATCATATTTAAGCTGTTTTTTCTCTGGCATATAGATGTATAAATATTTCTTGAGAGGGTTTTCAATTTAACCTTTCACGCAATACAATATAACGAATATACTTGGTTAGTATTTTAATTACAATGCTTTGTTAGTTAAAATTTTACCAAATTTTATTTGATAATAGCATAGGTATAACCAATCCAACCACAATTGAAGATACAACCATAATCCAATCTCGTTTGGAGAATCTGAAAACTGTTTGGAATAAAAAACCTAAAAACAGCACCAAGAACACAATTATTATTTGTGCTATTTCAATACCTAAGGCAAATTCTAAAAGAGGAACTAACTTACTATCAGAGCTACCAACGAACATTCTAAATTCTCTGGCAAATCCCAATCCATGAATTAGACCAAAAAACAACGTTGAAATAAACAAGACTCCAATTTTTTCTTTTTGAGCACCTTTACCTGCCGTAAAAACATTAAACAATGCAACTATTAAAATTGTAACCGGAATTAAAAGTTCCACTAGTTCAGAACTAACACTTATTGTTCCATATGCAGCTAATGTAAGTGATAAAGTATGACCAATCGTAAAGACAGAAACAAGTAGCAAAACACGTTTCCAGTCTTTAAATATATATGGAATCGTTAAAACAATTAAAAATAAAACGT
>CAYTSL010000456.1:0-1792 GCA_964440415.1 uncultured Flavobacteriaceae bacterium | reverse complement strand
TATTAAAGAATCAACCATTGGCAATTTGTGATAAAACGGCAGCTGCTTTAGCTTCATTAAACAGAAAGGATATTTTTATAAGCGAATCTACTTTCCATTATGATGGTGGAGGTTGTTGTTAAAAAACAATTAACAATATTTAAGAGCATCAAATTGATGCTCTTTTTTTTTGATATAATTTCATTGATTAAGTAAGCCTTCTAATATATTATCGTCAAAGACTTTATCAAACTTTTGTAATGATATTAATCCTTTTATTTATTTCTGCCTGTTTTTTAGCCTATAGCAATGGTGCTAACGATAATTTTAAAGGTGTTGCAACCCTATTTGGAAGTAGTACTACTAGTTATAAAAGTGCTATAACCTGGGCTACAATTACCACACTCGCAGGATCTATAGCTTCAATTTTTTTAGCAAATGAATTAGTTAAAAACTTTTCGGGAAAAGGTCTGGTTCCAAATGAACTATTAACTATGCCTGTTTTTGCCATTTCTATTGCTCTAGGCGCTGCAATAACAGTGTTTCTGGCCTCCAAAATTGGCATGCCAATTTCTACTACACACAGTTTAGTTGGTGCACTGTTTGGTGCTGGAGTTATGGCTGTTGGCTCTCAATTTAATTATGAAAAACTTGGAAATACTTTTCTTATACCTTTAATTGTTAGCCCATTAATGGCTGCATTAGCAAGTTATATCTTATATCTTATCTTTAAGTATTTTAGAGGAAAAATTGGAGTCAAGCGGTCAAGTTGTGTTTGTATAGTAGAAAAACAAAATAGAGCTCAATTGGTGGAGATTAATAGTGTCCTTGAAATGACATCAGAATTAGAATTAACGGCTTGTAAAAATGGTTGTGCAGATTCTTACGATGGCAAATTACTAGGTATTTCTGCACAACAAGTTTTAGACAAACTACATTATATAAGTGCAGGTGTAGTAAGTTTTGCAAGAGGTCTAAATGATACACCAAAAATTGTTGGTTTACTTTTAATAATTAATACTATCAATATTAAATGGAGTATGATAATAATTGCCGTAATTATGGCTTTAGGTGGACTAATTAATGCTAAAAAAGTTGGTTTAACAATGAGTAAAAAAATTACACCTATGAATTCTGGTCAAGGCTTTACTGCAAATCTTATTACAGGATTACTGGTAACAACAGCAAGTATTCATGGACTACCAGTTTCAACAACACATGTATCTGTTGGTTCCATCTTTGGGATAGGTACGGCAACAAAAAAAGCTGATTACAAAATGATTAATAAAATATTATTATCCTGGTTTTTAACTCTTCCAATTGCTGGTATTATAAGTGCTTTAATTTTTAAAATGTTACAAACTTTTATTTAATCTAACTTATGAAAACAAACAAATTTCAAACAATCAATTCTATTAACTATATAGTTTTAATAATATTACTATTATCTTCTTCTTGCTGTAATAGTAAAAATGTCACTGAAAAAAAATCTGAAAATCCTTCTAAAGAGAATGTTCAAGTTGTAACTCCTCCTACTCCAGAATCACCAAAAATTCTTGAAGAAATTATTGAAGCATCTGAAACAGAAATTGATAGTATTGAAATTATCAGCTCTGAAACACCAGAAGTTAATATTGCCGAAGAATCAGTAGTTGTAAAGGCTGTTGAATCATTCAATCATTCTGCGTTCAATGAGTTGTTGCAAAAGTATGTATCTCCTAAAGGCAATGTTAACTATAATGGTTTTAAAACAGACAAAACAGCATTACGAAATTACATCACATCATTAGGAGAAAACACACCAAATGATACT
>CAYTSL010000455.1:0-1796 GCA_964440415.1 uncultured Flavobacteriaceae bacterium | reverse complement strand
CATTCCGGAATGTCGATGAAGCTTGCCAGAAGATTATGTCCTGAAGCGGTTGTTATTCGTGGTAATTCTTCAATTTACACAAAGTTTTCGCACCAAGTCACCGACATTATAAAAGAACATGTACCTGTTTTTGAAAAGGCGAGTGTAGACGAATTTTATGCTGATCTAACCGGAATGGATAAGTTTTTTGGGACCTATAAATACGCTTCAGAATTGCGGCATAAAATTATAAAAGAAACCGGATTACCAATCTCTTTTGGATTGTCTGCCAACAAAATAGTGTCTAAAGTTGCTACAGGTGAGGCAAAACCCAATAATCAGTTGTGTGTTGACCATGGATTTGAAAAAACGTTTTTAGCACCATTATCCATCAGGAAAATACCATCTGTAGGTAATAAGACCTATCAGGTATTAAGGAATCTTGGAGTTGATAAAGTAAGCGTTGTGCAGCAAATGCCTGTTGAAATGATGACCAGTGTTTTGGGAGTAAATGGCAGAACCATCTGGAAGCGAGCTAACGGAATTGATAATCCGCCGCTCATCCCATTTCATGAGCGTAAATCCATTTCTACAGAACGTACTTTTAATAAGGATACCATTGATGTTACACGATTGAAGACGACCATTTTTGCAATGGCAGAAAATTTAGCTTTTCAATTGCGACGAGGTAATAAACTAGCCTGTACCGTTACTGTCAAGATCAGATATTCAGATTTTAACACCTATACCAAACAAGCCAGTATTCCTTACTCCAGTGCAGACCATGTACTAATTCCTAAAGTACTGGAACTATTCGATAGACTCTATGAAAGGCGTTTACTGATTCGTTTGGTGGGTGTTAGGTTCACAAATCTGGTTAGTGGTAATTACCAGATCAATCTGTTTGATGATACAGAGGAGATGATCAATCTGTACAGTGCCATGGATAAAATTAGAAGTCGATTTGGTGAGTTGAGTGTTACACGAGCTTCTGCCATGGGAGCAAGGACCATCGGTCGTTTTCATAATCCGTTCAATGGAGAGCCTCCTATTCTTTTAGCACACAGACAACAGTAATGTATGTTAACTGTCACACATATTATTCATTACGCTTCGGAACGTTTTCTGAAGTTGAACTCTTGGAATTGGCAAAGGAGAATGACATTGAAACCTTGGCACTAACAGACATCAACAATACATCAGCCTGTTTGAATTTCATCAGGAAAGCCAGCGATTATAGTATAAAACCTGTTATTGGTATTGATTTCAGAAATGGAAACACGCAACAGTATGTCGGTTTAGCAAAGAACAACAAGGGTTTTCAGGAATTAAATGAATTCCTGTCCTATCATTCGCAAGGTAAAAAGCGAATTCCTCATGAAGCTCCAAACTTATCAAACGTATTTTTTATCTATCCGTTTGAAAATGTTCTGGTATATGATAAAACAACATTTCAAATCAATGAATTTATTGGTGTTAGCATTGAAGAATTAAAAAAACTGCCCTTTTCAAATCTTAAAAAGTTCAAGGATAAATTGGTTATACAGCAACAGGTAACCATCAGAAATAATCGAGATTTCAATGCACACAGGCTATTACGTGCTATTGATAAGAACACATTATTGAGTAAACTTGATAAAAGCGAGCAATGCAGGCTAACCGATACAATGTTAAGCAAGACCGAGTTACTTGAAGCCTTTTCTCAATTTCCTCATATAATTGCCAATACTGAAAAATTACTACAATCCTGTAACATTCATTTTGGTTTTGGAAACAGCAGAATTTCTCAAAATCAGCGTGTGTATTTAAACTCCAAA
>CAYTSL010000454.1:0-1815 GCA_964440415.1 uncultured Flavobacteriaceae bacterium | reverse complement strand
AAGAGTGGAAAAAAAATAATTATGACCGCTGGGAAATGATGGGAGGAGATGTAGAATTACTGGAAGAAGTTTTCCATGAGCACGGATGGATTGCTTTTTTACAGGAGTTAACAAAGTTACATGAAGAGGCTGTGGCAAAAGGAATTTATGTTACAGATGGGTTCTTCATTGAATCATATTTGGATATGGGAAAATATGACAAAGCTATGGACCACCTCGAAATGTCCTACGAAGAAAACAACCGTAATCCGCAACTGCCCTATTCATTTACCAAACCTATCTATGACAAGATGAAAGGCAATCCAAGGTATATTGAACTCCTCAAGAAAATGAACCTGCCCATCAACTAATTGAGGCGGCTAACATTGTGTCATATGCCAGCCTTACCCTTTTGCAAGTAAAGAGCCAGACCAGCATATACACCAATCGGCGTCCGCAAGTTCGAGAAACGGCACTGCTAAATGGAAGCAATTGATTTTATGATAAGAGAGCTGAAAAAATCTGAAATACGAGGATTAAATAATCTTACACCAACTGATTGGAAATATGATTATGAAGAATTCTTAACTGGCTACCTTAATGAAGATTTTTTCCATGCATTTGTTATGATTCAAGATGATGCTATAATCGGGACAGGGAATGTGTTAGTTAAGGATAAAATTGGATGGCTAGCGAATATTATAATTATTGATAAATTTAGAGGCAAAGGACTAGGATTTAAGATGACAGAGTACCTCGTTAATTTTCTAAATGATAAGGGATGTGAAACCCAATTATTGATTGCTACTGAACTTGGTGAATCAGTTTATCAAAAAGCCGGATTTAAAAAGATAACCGAATATCAACGCTTTGATTCAGACAAACAGATTGATTTTACGCTTACAAATTCAATTCGTCCATTAAAACACTTTAATTTGGGGAGTGTATACAAATTAGACGAGGATGCAAATGGAGAAAATAGAACACATTTGATTGACAAATATTACGCAACGGGACTAGGATACTTCAATAATGAAGACGTGTTACTAGGATTCTACCTTCCTGACTTTGGGCGCGGTCTTGTTATATCTAAAGATAACAAGGCAGGAATTGAATTACTAAAATTAAAGCACTCAAAAATAGGAATGAGAACATTATTACCAATTGAAAATAAAGATGGGATCGATCTTCTAGAAAGCACCGGATTAAAAAAAGGAGATAAGAGTGTTAGAATGGTATTAGGTAAAGAAAATAAATGGAAACCAAAATATATATATTCTTATGGGAGTGGATATTGTGGTTGATAAAACCAGCAGTCAACAAAACCTAAAATCATTGCGGGCGCTTGCCTGCCACAGGCAGGAATTTCCTTGTCGGAAATCCTTATTTATTAACTTAGGGCTACGGCGGAAAAGTCTGTTTGCCTGCCTGCCTGTCGGTTTACCTGCCTTTGGCGTGGCAGGCAGGTTCATTGTAGTTTTGAGGCGCACCAAAATAATTTTAATAGGGCTGATTTCTCAGAGGAATAATCCTTCGGATTTATCCACAACGAAATCATTGACAAGACCCTTATATGCAATTAGAACTTTATAGATTTTATTATCCACTAATTCATAATAAAAACTTCTTCAATTTTCAGATTAAATACCTTGGAAATATCATGTGCTAATTTTAGAGAAGGATTATATTTCCCCTTCTCAAGAAAAACTATAGTCTCCCTTCTTACACCTACTTTTTGGGCAAGTTCAATTTGAGTTAAATTATCTTTAGCTCGAAGTTCTTTAATCCTTGTTTTCATCTGAAATCCCAACCTTTGAGTAATATAACCAATTAAGA
>CAYTSL010000453.1:0-1816 GCA_964440415.1 uncultured Flavobacteriaceae bacterium | reverse complement strand
ATTAATTAAGATTAAAAACAATATTTGTTTTCATCTTTAACTTTTTCTGCTATTTCTTTGCGTAAATCGACTATATCAGGGTAATTAACATACTTTGTAAAACGTTTTAATCCCATAAGCATCATACGTTGTTCATCACCTTCAGCAAAGGAAATGATACTTTCTTTTCCTTTCTCTTCAACTATATCCACAGCATGGTATAAATATAATTTAGACATCGCTATCTGGACAGATTGAGCTTTTTCACCAAAACGTTTTGCATTTTTCTCTGTTCTTAAAATAGTTGATTCGGCCATATAAATCTCAATTAAAATATCAGATGCTGCAATTAATAATTGTTGATGTTGTTCCAGATCTTGTCCAAATTTCTGAACGGCTGCACCTGCAATCATTAAAAATATCTTTTTGAGTTTGGCGATCATTACCTTTTCTTCTGAAAATAATTCTGAAAAATCAGGTGTGTCAAAAGATGGGATTCCCATTAACTCTTCTTGAACCTTCATTGCAGGATTTAACAGATCAACATGACCTTTCATAGCTTTTTTAACCAACATGCCTACAATCAGCATTCTGTTAATTTCGTTAGTACCCTCATAAATTCTTGTAATACGAGCATCTCTCCAAGCGGCTTCCATAGGCGTATCTTCAGAGAATCCCATACCACCAAAGATCTGTATTCCCTCATCAGCACAGTTTTGAATATCTTCTGATACAGCTACTTTTAGAATTGAACATTCGATCGCATATTCTTCAACACCTTTTAATTCCGCTTCCGGATGTGAGTTTCCTGCTGCCACTCTCAAAGCAATTCTATCCTCAATATTTTTAGAAGCTCTGTACGTTCCAGATTCGCAGGCGTAGGCACTGGTTGCCATTTCTGCTAATTTCACTTTTATAGCACCAAATTCTGAAATAGGTGTATTGAATTGTTTCCGTTCATTTGCATATTGAACACTTCTTGTAGTTATCCGTCTTTGAGAGTCAACACATGCACCTGCTAATTTAATTCTTCCAACATTTAATGCATTCATTGCAATTTTAAAACCTTCACCACGACCAGCAAGCATGTTCTCCACAGGGACAACGCAATCATTAAAGAATACTTGACGTGTAGAAGAAGCACGGATACCTAATTTGCGCTCTTCTTCTCCCATTGTTATTCCATTTTTTGGGTCATTTTCAACTATAAATCCTGTAATGTATTTGTCGTCTTCAATACGAGCAAAAACTATCATTAAATTGCAAAAACCTGCGTTTGAAATCCACATTTTTTGACCATTGATCTTATAGGTTTTACCATCTTTAGATAAAACTGCAGTTGTTTTTCCAGAGTTGGCATCACTACCAGCACCTGGTTCCGTTAAACAATAAGCACCAAACCATTCTCCAGTCGCTAATTTTGGCACATATTTTAGTTTTTGTTCTTCGGTTCCATATAATGTGATTGGCATTGTTCCAATTCCGGTATGGGCTCCAAAAGCTGTACTAAATGAACCTGTTCCACTTGAAATATAATCACACACCAACATAGTAGAAACAAAGCCCATTCCCATTCCACCATAAGCTTCTGGAACTGCTACTCCTAAAAATCCGAGTTCTCCTGCCTTTCGCATACACTCTTCGGTTAAAGCATAATCTTTCGCTTCAAATCTTTCCCGATGTGGAATAATTTCTCTGTCATTAAATTCCATGACAGCATCTTTCATCATAGTCTGTTCTTCTGTAAAATCTTCAGGTGTGAAAATGTCTTCACAATTTGTTTCCTTTACAAGGAACTGACCTCCACGTAAAATGTCTTTTTCTTTTGTTTCCATTT
>CAYTSL010000452.1:0-1820 GCA_964440415.1 uncultured Flavobacteriaceae bacterium | reverse complement strand
TCAAAATCCCGCGTTGCGGTGTATTTCGGCCAAGGCTTCGGCGGTGGCCTTTTTGACACGACGGTCGTAGGTGAGGATCCCGTTGAGCTCTCTCTCCACATCGCTGGTCTGGGTGTAGATGCCAGCGGCAACCCCCCGTTTGCGAAGCTCGGCAAGCTTCTCAATCGAAATGCGGTAGCGCTTCAGCCATCCTCCCTTTTTCTTGGTCAGCTCACCGTACCCCCAATTGTCGCCCTTGGGATTCCATAGGTGCCCGGGAATGGCCAGTCCATGACCACCAAACTCGCCCACGACTTTCACGAAGTCATCAAAACGGCCTCCTTTACCTTGCTCAAAAGGGAAGTCAGGATGTGGATAGAGGTGCGCATCGACGATATGGCCAACGGGAAAGAAGTTACCGCCGGAAGCGACATTGATGTGCCGGCTCGTGTCATACTCGACCGCCCACTTGCCAACCGCTGGAGTGCGATGCTGCCCCCAAGCCTCGTTGAATGGAACCCATTGCACGATTGAAGGGTGGTTGTAGAGCGTGTCGATCATGGACTTGAACTCCGCCATAAACTGATCGTGCGCGGCATCGGGCCATGTGACTTCGACCGGGTTCGGCTCAAGCCGGGTCCAGAGTGAGCTGGTAGTGCCTTTGCCTCGGAGGCGCCCGACGCCATTACTGACTTGATCCTGCCAGACCAGCATGCCGATCTTGTCGCAATGGTAGTAGTAGCGGCGCGGCTCGACCTTGATGTGCTTGCGGATGGTATTGAAGCCAGCCTTCTTCAGAAACAGGATATCCGAGACCATCGCCTCATCGGAGGGAGGGGTCAGCAGACCATCCGGCCACCAGCCTTGATCAAGCGTGCCCCAGTGGAAGATCGGCTTCCCGTTAAGCGTAAATCGCCAGTGGCCATCGGCATCCCGTTCGCGGCCTATCTCACGCACTCCGACGTAGGAAGTCACCACGTCGTCACCTACCTCTATTTTGAGATCGTAGAGAGTCGGAGAGGAGGGCGACCAGAGCTTCGGTTCGGCAATGGTGAAGGAAAGAGAATCGCTCGGGCCAGCACCACGCGCGACTTCCTTGCCATCAAGCGAAGCCACCACTACAGCCGGAACCGTCTTTCCATTCGATAGGGAAATTCCGAGATCCACTTTGCCATCCATGCTGGACGTGATCTTAAGGTTTGTGATGTGGAGCTCCGGCACTTCTTCCATCCAGACAGTTTTCCAGATTCCGGAAACGGCCGTGTAAAAGACACCGGCGGGCACCAACTTCTGTTTCCCGTGGAGCTGGTAACCAGCATCGGTGGCGTCGGTGACGCGCAGGGTCAGCGTGCTTGGCTCGAGCCGAAGCGCGTCGGTGATGTCAAAGGAGAACGGTAGGTTGCCACCTGTGTGCTCGCCGATTCTCTTGTCATCGATCCACAGGGTGCATTGGTAGTCGACCGCTTCAAAGTGAACCAGGCAGCGCTTTCCCGCTTTGGGCTTCACTTCGATCTTGCGCTGATACCAAAGGGCATCTTTCGGCGTCAGTGCGCCATTGACACCAGAGAGGGCGGATTCGATCGCAAAGGGAACGAGGATCTTTCCTTCCCATGAATCTGGCCGGCCAAACTCGGTTGCAGGAGTCACGCAGTAGTCCCAAAGTCCATTGAGACACTGCCACTGAGGCCGCACAAGAGTAGGGCGTGGATACTCGCGCCAAGCATTCTCCGGGGTGACCTTGCTGGCCCACTCGGTCGGTATCCGAAGTTCGGCAGGCTCCCAAGGAGAAGCAAAGACGGTTTGCAACGCAAGTGCGAAGACGAGTAAGGCTTTCATAGAAC
>CAYTSL010000451.1:0-1827 GCA_964440415.1 uncultured Flavobacteriaceae bacterium | reverse complement strand
ATTTTTTGGTTTAATTCAAGCACAACGTGATTATTTTGGTGCACATACATATCAGCGAATCGATGACGATTCAGATACGTTCTACCACACCAATTGGTAATAAAACCAACCAACTTACAAAACAATATTATGCAAGATATTAAACCAAAAAATTCCATATTAAAAAAGATCATCGCGATAGTATTAGGATTTGGTCCTGGAATATTTGCCATAGGTTATACGATTGGGACTGGTAGTGTAACATCCATGATTGTTGCTGGTAGTACCTACGGGATGCAATTATTATGGGTGCTTTTAATAAGTTGTATATTTTCTGGACTTTTGATGTTTGCTTATGGTAATTATGCTTTAATTTCTGGTGAAACTGCTCTTTATGGTTTTAAAAAGCATATTAAAGGAGGAAAGGTTTTAGCAATTCTAATTATAATTGGAATCTCATTTGGACAATGGAATTCTTTGATGGGAATATTAGGGATTTCGGCCAATATAATATTTGAGCTTATGGCTATTAAATTTGAACAGCTTTCACCTTATAAATACGAATCTGTATTAATTATTGCCATATTGATTATTGGTATTTTTTATGCTTTAATGTTGGTTGGGAAGTATACCTTCTTCGAGAAGATATTAGTAATATTCGTAACCTTTATGGGTTTATCTTTTATCATTTCCTTATTCTTTGTACATCCACTTCCAATTGAAGTTGTTAAAGGATTGATCCCTACAGTACCGCAAGTTCCAGGAGGAAAAATGATGGTAGCCGCTTTTGTAGGAACAACTATGGCAGCCGCTACTTTTTTATCACGTCCTCTTTTTGTGAAAGGAAAAGGTTGGACTATTGCTAATTTAAAACAACAAAAAAATGATTCCATTACAGCTGCAGTTTTAGTTTTTGTAATTAGTGCTTCAGTTATGGCTGTAGCTTCCGGTGCTTTGTTTCATCAAGGCAAACCTGTAACTCAAGTGTTAGACATGGCAAATACTTTGGAACCTGTCGCTGGAAATTTGGCTGTAACAATATTCTTTTTTGGAACCTTGAGTGCAGGCTTATCATCTATTTTCCCATGCTTATTAATTGCTCCATTGTTGGTTGCCGATTATCAATCTGGTGAACTAGATACCAACTCTCGCCAGTTTCGTATTATAACCTTTATTGCATGTTTAGTAGCTTTAATAGTCCCAATATTTGGAGCAAATCCAATAGAAATGCAAATATTATCTCAAGTGTTTAATGTGTTTGTACTACCCATAGTGGTGCTTGGAATTATTTTAATGGTGAATAATAAAAAAGTAATGAAGGGTTACAAAACAAGTAATTGGGTTAATATTGGCTTGTATTCAGCACTCTTTTTCTCTTGTGTTATTTCATACAATGGGATATTAGCTCTAATAGACTTTTTTTAGTGGAAAATTCCCACTTGATAAGTTGAATGCTCTGCTTTAGAGTTAATTTTGGCTACAATTATTTGTTTCCTAAAGAAATATGTATATATTTGGTAAACCAATCTGGTAAACCAATTTAATAATTTTTATTCCTTTAAAAAATGAAAAATTTCTTCACCTTAACCTCATTTTCTATTGTTTTACTATTTGCTTTATTGTCAACTGTCAACATGTTTTCTCAAACCACTCATAATATTTCTGACCCTGAAGCTCTTACAGGTTTATCAGCAACGCTTGCTGCAGGCGATATAGTTATTTTAGCAGATGGTATTTATACTTCAGCTGAAAGAATTAAATTTTCACCTACAACAGGTACAGCAGCTTTGCCTATTACGTTTAGATACTATAACACCAGGTACTATTGTCACAGCTGATGTAACAGAA
>CAYTSL010000450.1:0-1835 GCA_964440415.1 uncultured Flavobacteriaceae bacterium | reverse complement strand
GGTCGCAACCCCTTTTTTTAAAGCTACTTCGCTTATATCAATAAGTTGAACTTTAAATCCAGATTGAGCAAAGGTATGAGCTATACCATTTCCCATTGTTCCAGCTCCAATAACTGCTATATTTTTCATAATAAAATTCTTATTTTATTTTAAAACTGACTTATGATCATTGTGGCTACCCTTAATGCTTCGGTTCCGTCATGCAAGCTTACAATAGGTTTTGTATTGTTATTGATAGCGTCTGCAAAGGTTTCCAGTTCATCTAAAATGGCGTTGTTATTAGAAATTTCTGGATTATCAAAGTAGATTTGTTTTTTAACGCCTTCAGCATTTTGTAGTATCATATCAAAATCACCTGGATCTTTGGGTGCATCTTTCATTTTTACAACTTCGCATTTCTTTTCAAGAAAATCAACTGAAATGTATGCATCTTTTTGAAAGAAACGAGTTTTGCGCATATTTTTTAATGATATTCTACTAGCCGTAAGATTTGCGACACAACCATTCTCAAATTCTATTCTGGCATTGGCAATATCTGGCGTATCACTAATTACCGAAACTCCGCTAGCTGAGAGTTTTTTTACTTTAGATTTAACAACACTTAAAATAATGTCAATATCATGAATCATGAGATCTAGAACGACTGGTACATCTGTTCCACGAGGATTAAATTCTGCTAAACGATGCGTTTCAATGAACATTGGCTTTTCTAATTTATCCTTTACAGCTAAAAAGGCTGGATTAAAGCGTTCAACATGACCAACCTGACCTTTTATATTATGTTCAGCCAACAATTCTCTAATATGTTCAGCTTCTTCAACGGTATTCGTAATTGGCTTTTCTATAAAAATATGCTTTCCTTTTGCAATTGCCTGTTTTGCACATTCGTAATGCGATAACGTTGGAGTGACTATATCTACAACATCAACTGCATCTATTAATTCATCAATTGTTTTAAAATAATGATAACCCAATTCTTCTGAAACTTTTTTTGCATTGGATTCGTCTGCATCATAAAACCCGACAAGATTATATTTTGGCGATTGATTTAATAAGCGAAGATGAATTTTTCCAAGGTGACCAGCACCAAGAACACCAGCTTTAAGCATATTCTAACGTTTTAAGCAAAAATAAGATTTTTAAGTATTTTTTAGCGGGATTTCAGCAATTAAATGCCTTTATAAATATAATATGAAAAATCATGTAACTTTGATTTTTACCTTAAATTTCTTTGATTAAATTTATCTCATTAAAACTTTTAAATTTGAAAGACACTTATAAGCATAAAGGATTAAGACAACAATTGGTTAATACCATAAAAGAAAAAGGTATTAAAGATGAAAAAGTGTTGGATGCAATTGGTAAAATTCCAAGACATTTATTTATGGATTCAGGGTTCATAGATCATGCTTATCAGGATAAGCCGTTTCCTATTGCTGCAGATCAAACCATTTCTCAACCTTATACAGTAGCTTTTCAAACGGAGTTATTACAAGTTAAAAAAGGGGATAAAATACTTGAGATTGGAACTGGAAGTGGTTATCAAGCAGCTGTTTTAATTGAAATGGGAGCAAAATTATACAGTATTGAAAGACAACAAGAATTATTTAAAAAAACGAGTAAATTTCTGCCTAAACTTGGCTATAGAGCAAAAAAATTAACCTTTGGTGATGGATATATTGGATTAGAAGAAGAAGCTCCTTTTGATGGAATTATTGTTACAGCTGGAGCACCTTTTGTACCTAAACCATTATTGAATCAATTGAAGATAGGAGGTAGATTGGTTATTCCTGTTGGAGATGATGTTCAGACAATGACCCTATACGTAAGAAAAG
>CAYTSL010000449.1:0-1836 GCA_964440415.1 uncultured Flavobacteriaceae bacterium | reverse complement strand
CAGCGTCAAAATTCTTAGAATCAAAGCACAGACGTTTTCCTATTGTGGAAAATGGGAAATTAGTTGGTCAAATCAGCCAAAAGGATGTACTAAAAGCGGCTATGAAAATGAAAGGCCAGACCTGGAGATAAATCAGCTTTCACGTTTCACCAAAGCATAATAATCATTTTCTAAAGGCAAATAACCTTGATCATATACAAAATAGTATATGGTTCCAACTTTGGTTGTATAGGTGCTTGTAAAATAATTGAAATCGAACCCTTTTTCAATAAGTTTTGTTCTGGTTGTCCTTGTCTTTTGATCTGGATTTAATTCTTCCAGGACTCGCCAATTCTTACGCAACCTATTGTTGATATTTCTGATAAGGTTCTTACTGTCTTTATTAACTCTGTTATTGTATGCATTTCTGCAATAGTCACTGCAGAATTTTTTATCTATTCTACCAACAATCTTGTCACCACATTCAGGACATTGTTTTTCCATAACAATCAATAATTGAGAATACCAATATACAAATTATTCGATTACAAACGATTACATTCATTTGGTTGACTTGGCAATTAATAAGGTATTTGTTCCATTAACCTTTTCAAGTTTTGTGGTTTGGTAGTTATTGTCTTCTAAATGAGAGAATATTCCAAAAAGCTTTTTGTCATTATTATTTTGTAAAGATGCATTGAATAGAATGCTTCCCTTAGATGAAGTTGATTTAATAATACCTTCCCAAAAGGACAGTTTATAAAATTCAGATGGAACTTTGTTATCAATAAACAGATCAATAATTATAAGATCAAATAGATCCTTATTTTGATTCGTAAAACTAAAAGCATCGTCGCAGATAATTTTAAGATTCTTATTTTCAGATAGATTAAATTCCGCTTTTGCAATTTCAATTATTACAGGATCAATATCTAAAGCTGTAATGTGATTCTTATATTTAAAATCCTTTATTAAAGTATCAATTACACTTCCGGCACCAAGACCTAAAATCAATATTTTTTTACAATTGGAGACATCAATATTTTGTAATCCAAACTTTAAAATCTTCTGTAAGGAGCCATAGGAATAGTTAGCATTTATAGTATTTAAGTGTTTTTTACCGTTGTGCCAGGTGATTTCTAAAGTACCACTATATTTAGACTCTACTTTTTTTGTGATAGGGTAGATGTAGCTTAAAAGTCTTATCATTACAGGCAAAGTTACGATATTGGTTTTAATTAATAGACATTTACAAACGACTACAAATGTTTACAAACGAAATTAAATACTTCACAACCGAATAAAATTTGAATAGTGTATAATATTTGCAGTGTCGAAACATAGGAACTCGATAGTATTAACTGTTTAACGTTCCTGAAATAAATTCAGGATATAAAAAATTAAAATTATGAACACACTTAGAAACAAAGTACAGTTGATTGGTAACTTAGGAAATGACCCAGAGATCATCAATCTTGAATCAGGAAAAACACTTGCAAAATTCTCTATTGCAACAAATGAAAATTACAAGAATGCACAAGGTGAAAAAATTACAGACACACAATGGCATAACATTGTTGCCTGGGGAAAAACAGCTGAAATAATTGAAAAATATGTAACCAAAGGAAAAGAAGTTGCAATTGAAGGTAAATTGACTAACAGATCTTACGAAACAAAGGAAGGTGAAAAACGATATGTTACTGAAGTTGTTTGCAATGAATTGCTAATGCTTGGGAAATAGGAATTTAAATTTCTAAAAAAAAGGTTGCCAAATTGGGTAGCCTTTTTTATTTATTACATCCTTATAAGGATTCCTGAATGTGAATTTTGAATGGAATGACTTCTGTTATAAATTCT
>CAYTSL010000448.1:0-1855 GCA_964440415.1 uncultured Flavobacteriaceae bacterium | reverse complement strand
ATAGATTTTGCTTGTGCAATTGGTGCTTTAGTTGCAGGAAGTGAAGGTGCTAATCCGAATATTTCAAACAATGATATTGATCGATTTATGAATCCCTACAAGTAAGTTTATTTTAGTTATCAAGTAATTTAACCTTAACTTTGTATCCAAATAAAATTGAATGCACAAAGCAGGTTTTGTAAATATAATAGGCAATCCTAATGTTGGGAAGTCTACCTTAATGAATGCCTTTATTGGTGAGAAATTATCAATTATTACTTCAAAGGCTCAAACCACAAGGCATAGAATTTTAGGCATTGTTAATGGTGACGATTTTCAGGTTATTTTATCTGATACTCCTGGAATCATTAAACCTGCGTATGAGTTACAGGAAAGCATGATGGGCTTTGTGAAATCGGCATTTGAAGATGCAGATGTGTTGATCTACATTGTGGAGATTGGTGAAAAGGAATTGAAGGACGAAGCCTTTTTTAATAAAATAACTAATTCTAAAATACCAGTCCTTTTATTACTAAATAAAATTGATGCCTCTAACCAAGAACAGTTAGAGGAGCAAGCAGAGCTTTGGCAAAATAAAGTTCCCAATGCCGAATTTTTTCCAATATCCGCATTAAAAGGGTTTAATGTAAAAGAAGTATTTAGTAGAATTATTGAGCTGCTTCCGGAGTCACCTCCTTTTTATCCAAAGGATCAGTTAACAGATAAACCGGAACGGTTTTTTGTTAATGAATCCATTCGTGAAAAAATATTAATGCACTACAAAAAAGAGATTCCATATGCAGTTGAGGTAGATACAGAGGAGTTCTTTGAAGAAGAAAAGATCATTAAAATACGATCTGTGATCATGGTAGAGCGAGAAACCCAAAAAGGTATTCTCATTGGTCATAAAGGCTCTGCTCTAAAACGTGTTGGTATTGAAGCCAGAAAGGATCTGGAGAAATTCTTTGGTAAACAGGTTCATCTTGAACTCTACGTAAAGGTGAATAAAAATTGGCGTAGTAACCAAAGACAGTTAAAACGGTTTGGCTATAATCAATAGGTATTAATCAACCTCATAACTCAATTTCATTGTAATAGAAGCTGTTTTTTCTTTGGAAGACGTATTATAAGTTCCACCCCAGGAATAATCTTCATTAGAGTTTTGACCAGTAATTTGAAATATTCCCATTTTAGCAGAAATAAGATCTCCTAATCTCCCACCTGAATTCTCAGCGATCTTTTCAGCTCGAATTCTGGCATCTTCAGTCGCTTTAGAAATCATTTCTATCTTGAGGTTAGCCAATTTAGTGTAATAGTATCTTGGAGACTGTGAATAGAATTGGATGCCTTTATTCAATAATTCTGTTATCTCACGCGAAATAGTTTCTACTTTCTCTACATCATTCGATTCAATTTGTAAGGATTGGGTTAAAATATAGCCTAAAAATTCATCACCCATATATTTACCATCACTGGAATATTTAGCTCGTGTATTCTTTCTGCTGTTAACAGCATTAAAAACCAATTCATTATCTAATATCCCTTTGGCACCTAAATATTCTGAAATAATTTTTTTATCCTTTTCCAAGTCACTGTACGCTTGCTGCAAATTGAAACTTTCTTTAGCAAATGAGCCTTCCCAAACAATGAGGTCTGATGTAAAATCTGCCTTTCCTAAACCGGTTACAGAAATGGTTCCTTCGGTATCATTTCTATGTAAGAACGCATTACCTAATAGATAAGCAGCGATAATAATTGATAATCCAAAAATGATGGCAGTGAGGTTATTTTTCATAGAAATTCAATGTTTTATAATGGTATAAAAGTGTATATAATATAAGTACGCGTTTAGTTAATATTTAGACTATTATTCATG
>CAYTSL010000447.1:0-1861 GCA_964440415.1 uncultured Flavobacteriaceae bacterium | reverse complement strand
GACAATTCAATTGGTGCATGTTTTGCATCTGGTAATTCTGCCCACAACTTTTCGTAATAATATTTTATAACAGGTTTATCTTCTGTGAGAGCCCATTTAAATCTAATATAGCTATGATGGTGACTATCTGCAAGATGATGAATTACTTGTCTTATAGTCCATCCATTTGTTCTATAAGGAGTATCAAATTGTTCATCCGATAAGTTTTTTACTAAATATTCTAATTTATAAGGAAAATTCTCCAATACTAATATCCAATCTTGTATAGTGGATTCAGAAAATTGTTCAGGCGCTTTGAAATTACCAATAGGATATTTTAACTTATGCAGATCGTCAGTTTCCATAGGTCTAAAAATAAAAAAACCTACTTAAATAAGTAGGTTTCTTTAAAATATTAATATTTATTCTTCCTCGTCATTGGGTTTCTCATCCAATTGAAGGAGGTCATGTTTATGCAACAAATTATACCATTGTACTATCTTTTTTATATCACTGGCATATACTCTATCCTCATCATAATCAGGCAATATTTCAAAGAAATACTCCTCTAACTTATCTTTGTCATCCTTATGGCTAATACTGGTTTTATTCCCTTTTTCCTTATCACTAATAGCTGCAAATACTTTCCCCAAAGGGATTTCTTCTGTTAGGGTGTAAACTGCGATTTCACTCAAAATACTCACGTTATTTTGTGCGCTTACTGAGATATTTTTACCATCAATCAAAGATTGAGCAACAAACCCACTGCGTGTCTGATTTTTTAGCTGGTATAAACCTGGTTTACCTGCGATGGAAAGAATTTTATCTAATCCCATTTTTATTTATCGTTTTAAAAGCGCAAATATGCGCTGTTTACATTATAATTCAAAGAATTATCGCTTCTTTTTAATATCTGGAAAACGCATTTTATAATCTACTTCAATCTTACCTTTACTAATGTTTGATAATTTACCTTTTATCAAGCGTTTTTTTAAAGATGAAATTTTATCAGTAAACAAAACACCTTCTATATGATCATATTCATGTTGAATAACTCTGGCTACTAATCCATGATATTCTTTTGTGTGTTTCTTAAAAGATTCATCAAAAAACTCCACCTTGACCTTGGGCTTTCTAAACACATCTTCACGAATATCAGGAATACTCAAACATCCTTCGCAAAATGCCCATTCATCACCTTCTTCTTTTATAATTTTTGGATTAATAAAGGTTTGTCTAAAGTCTTTTAAATATTCCTGCTCTTCAGTATCCAAGGCCTCATCTTCTGAAAAAGGAGCTGTATCCACAATAAACATTCGTATTGGCAAACCAATTTGTGGAGCTGCCAACCCAACACCTAGTGCTCCATACATGGTTTCATACATGTTTTCTATTAGAGCTTCTAAATTGGGATAATCCTTTGTTATCTCCTTCCCTTTTTTTCTTAAAACTGCGTCGCCATAGGCAACAATTGGTAAAATCATTATTTTAACTTTTTTCTCATTACTTATTTTTGTTGTATAAGTAATCTTGCAATATTATAGTAGCACTTATTTCATCAATTAGTGCTTTATTTCGTCTTTGTTTCTTTTTTAAGCCACCATCAATCATAGATTGAAATGCCATTTTTGATGTGAACCTTTCATCAATTCGTTTGACAGGAATTTCAGAGAAGTTTTTTTCAAGTTTTACTAAAAATGGAGCAATAAGTGCTTCACTTTCAGATGGTGTACCATCTTTTTGTTTCGGTTCTCCAACAAGAAACATTTCAACGTTCTCATTACTCGTATAACCTTTTAAAAAATTAATAAGTTCTTTTGTATCAACCGTGGTTAGACCTGACGCAATAATTTGAAATTCATCTGTTACTGCAATTCCGGTT
>CAYTSL010000446.1:0-1868 GCA_964440415.1 uncultured Flavobacteriaceae bacterium | reverse complement strand
GTTGGTTTCAAAACTTTAAAACACCAATTGTTATGATGGCTGCAATTCCGCTTTCTTTAATTGGAATTGTGTTAGGTCACTGGTTATTTGGTGCATTTTTTACAGCAACTTCATTTATAGGAATGATTGCTTTAGCTGGAGTTATGGTTCGGAATTCTGTATTAATAATCGACTTTATCGAAATCAGGTTAAATGATGGAATTCCTATAAAACAAGCTATTATTGATGCTGGTGCTGTACGTACAACACCAATTTTATTAACAACTGGAGCAGTGGTAATTGGAGCATCTATTATATTATTCGACCCTATATTTCAGGGATTAGCAATATCGTTAGTTGCTGGAGCAATTGTTTCAACCTTCTTGACCTTAATTGTTGTTCCGTTACTGTATTATATGATAGAGAAACACAAATATGAAAACCTTGAAGAGGTTGCTCAAGAGGAAACAAATGATTCAGTTAAGGGTAATAATTAAAAAAGTTAAAGCATGAAATTATTAGTAATAACATCGATAAGAAGTTTCAAAAAAGAAATCAAAACGATTCTTAAAAAAGCAGATGTGCAAACCTATAGCTATAAAGATGTAACTGGTTATAGAGATGCATCGGAACTTTCAATAAAAGATAATTGGTTTTCAAACGACATGAATGAAGGAGAAGCCGTTTTTTTCTATGCATTTGTTAAAAAAGAAAATGTAGAATTGGTTTTTGATATGGTAGGTGAATTCAATGAGAAGCAAGAAACATTATCTACCATTCATGTGGCAATGATAAACATAGAAAAACATATTTAACCTTAAAAAAATAGAATTATGCGTAATAGATATATGAAAATTATTCCAGGATTATTTGTAGCAATCAGTGCATTATTAGGAATGTACGTAAATATAAACTGGTTATGGTTTACCGTTTTTGTTGGAGTCAATTTATTCCAATCTGGAATTACGAATTGGTGTTTATTGGATAAAATCCTATATAAAATCGGATTAAGAAACGAAGGCGAGAGCTGTAGTACAAACTAAAAATAGCAGTCAGTTCGAGTGATTTCAACTTGTTGAAATTGTATCGAGAACTATTCATGACTTCTCGATACATTTCGATTGCATCGAAATACTCGAAGTGACAACAAACTCCAATTCTCCTCCTTTTTAAGGAGGAGTGGATTCAGATTTAATAAAAAAATCTGAAGACGAGGTGGTTATAAAACCCTTCCGTCTTTAATCTCAAAGTATTGAGATTAAATCCACCTTCCCTTGTCAAGGGAAGGATTTTTAAATTTCATTTCCAAATAGTTGTAACATTTTCTCGTTTCACACGTCTTATTGGTATCAATCAATAACACAATCATCATGAGACAAGACAGACAATTATTAGTTATTACTCACTTAAGTCAGTTACTATGTTTTATTACTGGCTTTGGGAGTTTAATTGTACCACTAATCCTTTGGGCTACTCAAAAAGAACGAGTATATCAAATGGATGAGCAAGGTAAGGAAATAGTGAATTTCCAATTAAGTTTATTAGTGTACATCATTATTTGTATACCATTAATTTTATTACTCGGATTGGGCATTATAGGCTTAATAGTATTAGGAATCATTTCATTGGTTTATCCAATTATAAATGCTATTAGAGCAAGCAATGGCGAATCACCAAAATATCCATTATCTCTTAATTTTATTAGTTAGTTAGTTAATTATAGTGGTAAACAAAAACGCAACTCAATTGAGTTGCGTTTTTTAATTCACCATTCTAGTTTAGAATTTAATTGATTTCGTTCCACATTCTTTCAACGAAATCTAAATCATGTTTTATTCTTTTAAAGACTTCTTTATTACTAATATTTGGAATTCCTCCATGTTCTGCTC
>CAYTSL010000445.1:0-1871 GCA_964440415.1 uncultured Flavobacteriaceae bacterium | reverse complement strand
CCAAATCCTATAAAAATTACAGCAACAAAAAAATGTAAGAACATGAACAGGGTCCAAACTGTTGGACTGGGACCAAATAAGCCATGAAGCAAACTGGATTTTTCATCTACCTCGTTAATTTCCAGATGTAATTGTGGAGACCAAAAATGTTGTTTCTCTTTTGGAAAACGGATAAACACATGATCGTCAACCCGACTTACAATAAAATCCTTTTGAGTTTTTTTAGCAGCCTCAAATGTTTCCAGGGCATTTTCGTTGCTTCTGTTCAATTCTATTTTAAAGCGCGGTCTTAATACAACCTCATTACTTAAAGGCATAGGGATTTGTTTTTAAGGATATTAAAATACTATTTTTTTTAGATAGTAAACACTACCTTTGCAAACAATTTAAAATTAATGAGTAGTATAGTAGCCATTGTAGGGAGACCAAATGTAGGTAAATCAACCTTCTTTAATCGATTAATTCAGAGAAGAGAAGCGATCGTAGATGCTGTGAGTGGTGTTACCAGAGATAGACATTATGGCAAAAGTGACTGGAATGGAAAAGAGTTTTCATTAATAGATACTGGAGGCTACGTAGTTGGTAGTGATGATGTTTTTGAACGTGAAATTGACAAGCAAGTTGAATTAGCTATTGATGAAGCAGATGCAATCATTTTTATGGTTAATGTGGAAGATGGTGTCACAGGAATGGATGAGGATGTTGCTAAATTGCTTCGTAAAGTTGACAAACCCGTTTTTTTAGTAGTTAACAAGGTTGATAATTCTAAACGCGATGAAGATGCGGTTGAGTTCTATTCATTAGGACTTGGGGACTATCATTCAATAGCGAGTATTAGTGGCAGTGGGACAGGAGATCTTTTAGATGCCTTGGTTGAAGCCTTACCGGAAAAAGAGGAAGTTGAAGAAGAAGTTTTACCGAGATTTGCAGTTGTAGGACGTCCTAATGCAGGAAAATCATCATTTATAAATGCCTTGATAGGCGAGGACCGATATATTGTTACAGATATTGCTGGAACGACAAGGGATTCCATCGACACTAAATACAACCGTTTTGGGTTTGAGTTCAATTTAGTTGATACGGCTGGAATTAGAAGAAAATCTAAAGTAAAAGAAGATCTGGAATTCTATTCTGTGATGAGAAGTGTTCGAGCTATTGAACATAGTGATGTGTGTATTCTTATTGCTGATGCTACCAGAGGTTTTGATGGACAAGTACAGAATATTTTTTGGTTAGCTGAACGCAATAGAAAGGGAATAGTTATTCTGGTAAATAAATGGGATCTGGTTGAGAAGGATCAAAAGACTACTAATGAATTTGAAAAAGTAATTAGACAGCAGATTGAACCGTTCACAGATGTGCCAATTGTTTTTATTTCTACCTTAACCAAACAACGTATATTCAAAGCAATTGAAACAGCTGTCGAGGTTTATAAAAACCGAAGTAAAAAAATTAAGACAAGCGTACTTAACGATGTTATGCTTCCAATTATTGAGAATTATTCACCACCTGCATATAAAGGCAAGTTTGTTAAGATAAAGTACATCATGCAATTGCCAACACCACAACCCCAATTTGCATTCTTTTGTAATTTACCACAATATGTAAAGGAACCGTATAAACGATTTTTAGAAAACCAACTACGAGAAAAATTCGATTTTCATGGTGTACCTATTAGCGTGTATATGAGGAAGAAATAATTATTTTTTTATTTTAATAAACTCATAAGTGTTGTCTGTTAAATTTAGTAAAACACGGTAATTACCTGCTTCAGTAACGGGAATATCGTCACCATGATTAGTCGCTTTCCCTTTTGGGAATGTGATACCTCCCCAATTTATTGCCCAACTGTCGCGACATCTAAATTTTAC
>CAYTSL010000444.1:0-1891 GCA_964440415.1 uncultured Flavobacteriaceae bacterium | reverse complement strand
AAGTTAAGGCAAAATGGAATAATCTTTTTAGTAACAGGAAATATTAAGATTGTTTTATATATAAGGTTTGTTATCTTTACAGTCATTTTACAAACATATGCATAACAGAAATAGTATACACTTCGAGATTTCTGAACGCAAAATTCTATTACGAATATTTGACATAGTTTTTATTTTATTCACCTTATACATTATTGGTAATTTATTCGATTTTGATTATTTCAGAATAACGCGTGAAAATTGGTCTTGGACCTTAGTGTTAATAGTGTATATTACCATATTTGGTACTATTTTCGAACTCTATGATCTCCAAAAGTCGAGTAAATTTGAATTAATAATAAGTAACATTGTTTTAACTTCTTCTATTATAGTTCTATTTTATTTATTGACACCATTTTTTACACCTACTTTACCAGATAATCGACTGCAAATCATATATTTTTATTTATCACTAGTGATTTCACTAATTGTTTGGCGTTGGGCTTATATTACCTTTATTTCTTCTCCTAGGTTTTATAAAAAGGTTTTGCTAGTGGGAGAAATATCTAATATAGAACCAATCGCAAAATCATTGAAAGAGTCAGATCCTAATTATAAGATCATTGGATTTATTAATTGCGAAAGAGAAATTTCTGATGGTGTAAAATTTAAAGGATTAAAAGAATACCATCCAAATGAGTTTTCACAAATTATTAAGGAACAGAAAATTTCAGAGATTGTAGTGGCAAGTTATAATTCAGAAACAATTACTCCTGACATATATAACGATCTAATTATCTTACTTGAAAAAGGGTTTACGATTCGAGAATATACGCAAGTTTACGAAGAGTTAACAAATCGAGTGCCGGTTCAGTTTGTAGGAAAAGATTTTTACAAATATTTCCCATTTAGTAGAAGCAACCAAAACAAACTTTATTTATTATATAGACGGCTGTCGGATATTTTCTTTTCAATTCTAGGTCTTTTATTGGGGATTGTGTTATTGCCAATAATTTTAATAGGTAATTTAATAGCAAATCGAGGACCTTTGTTTTATAGGCAAGAGCGCATAGGGAAGAATGGTAACCCGTTTTCTATCATTAAATTGCGAACTATGATCATTAACGCTGAAAAAGATGGCATGAAATGGGCTCAAAAAAATGATGTGAGGGTTACTAAATTTGGCAAATTTTTACGAATGTCAAGAATTGATGAAATTCCTCAATTTATAAATGTTTTAATGGGTGAAATGAGTTTGATTGGGCCACGACCTGAACGCCCATTTTTTGTTCAGGAATTATCTCAAATAATTCCTTTTTATGAAACTAGACATATTGTGAAACCAGGATTAACAGGTTGGGCTCAAGTAAATACTAGATATGGTTCTACAGTAGACCACAGCCTGGTTAAATTACAATATGATTTATTCTATATTAAACACCGAAGTCTTTTTCTGGATATAAATATTATAATTAAGACGTTAAGTACAGTTATCTTTTTTAGAGGCCAGTAGATTTAAATTGTCAGTTGTTTTTGGTAGAATTTAATCAAATAAATATACCGAATAAATAATGCAATTAATAAAGGAATAAGAGCAAAGGCAAACCTTTGAACACCCATTAACCAGTGAATTGCCAATAAGCAAAGCATAAAAAACAAGAATTTAATATATTTCAGGAACCATTTTTTTGGTTTGGTTTTGAATACTTGTCTTATTACAATTAAATTTATTGTAAAAGCCCATAGTAAATTATAGTTATTTGCAGTTGCTTCATGATCGGTGGCAAGCCATAACAACAGAATAATAATTCCTATTAATCCTGTAATGACAAATATGAAAATATCTAACCATTTGCTACGCTTATTTTCTTGATAGTCTTTGAACGTTAAATAGAGAATCAAAATACTTATT
>CAYTSL010000443.1:0-1897 GCA_964440415.1 uncultured Flavobacteriaceae bacterium | reverse complement strand
GTTCAGCCTGAAACCAAGGGGAAAGCACATTATTACCCTGTGTTCGGGGACCAGTTGTTATGTACGCAGTGGGCCTCGGTTGCTTTCAGAACTTTTTGATTTGCTGGAAATTGCACCGGAGGAGCGCAGCGAAAAATCCATAACCACAAAGAACCGGCTGTTTACCATTGAAAAGACCCGTTGTCTGGGCTGCTGCAGCTTGGCGCCTGTGGTTAAGGTGGATGATGAGATCTATGGTTATCTGACGCCGAAGAAACTGCCTGAAATCCTTAAAAAATACGAATAGGAAAAAAAGTGAATTTAAGCAATGCGGATTATCTAAAAAAAGTCAAACAGGAAGGTCTGGACAATATTTTTCCGGGCAAGCCCAGAATTGCAGTTGGTTTTGGCAGCTGTGGGATTGCGGCGGGCGCAACTGCTGTTTTTGAGGCACTGCAGGCTGAAATCAAGAAAAAAAAGCTGGATGTTATCCTTACAAAGGTGGGCTGTATCGGATACTGTACGGTGGAACCGATTGTAAATGTCAGTCTTCCCAATAAACCTCTGGTGCTGTATCATGATGTTGAACCCGGAGATGCCGCGGCTATTCTCAAATGGATGGTGGCCGGAGAGGTTTATGCGGAGAAAGCACTGTGCAAAATTGAAAAATGGGACCACATTACTCGGGGTAACAAACTTACCTATGGTAAAGGTTATTCTGAGGTGTGCCCTTATGCGAAGGTGCCTTTTTTTGGTCCTCAGCAAAAGATTATTCTTCGGAATGCCGGTCTGATCAACCCTGAGGATATTACAGAGTATGTGGCCGTAGGCGGTTTTTCGGCTTTGCAGAAGGTCCTGACGGGTATGACGCCGGAGGCGGTCATCGATGAAGTGCTGACGGCCGGTTTGCGCGGACGAGGAGGTGCGGGATTTCCAACGGGTCAGAAGTGGAAATTTGCCCGCGGGGCGGCCGGGGACAAGAAGTATGTTATCTGCAATGCGGACGAGGGTGACCCGGGTGCTTACATGAATAGAAACGAGATGGAAAGTGACCCGTGCATGCTGCTGGAGGGGATGATTATCGGTGCTTATGCTATCGGTGCTAACGAGGGTATCATCTACATCCGGGAGGAGTATCCGCTTGCGATCAAGCGGCTGAACCGTGCGATTGATGATTTGCGGGAACACGGGTTTCTTGGACGCAACATTATGAATTCCGGTTTTAATTTTGAAATCAGTCTTGTCAAAGGTGCCGGGGCATTTGTCTGCGGTGAGGAGACTGCTCTGATCGCATCCATCGAGGGCTTTCCGGGCCGGTCCCGGACCCGTCCGCCGTTTCCGGCTGAAAAGGGCCTTTTTGGAAAGCCGACCAACATTAACAATGTGGAGACCTGGTGCAATGTGCCTGTAATTCTTTCCTGCGGGGCGGATTGGTTTGCCCAGACCGGTACCGGGCAAAGCAAGGGTACCAAGGTGCTTTCGCTGGTGGGTAAGGTGAGCCAGGCCGGACTTGCGGAGATTGCTCTGGGAACATCCCTGAAAACACTGCTGTATGATATTGGCGGGGGCGGGCTGGAAGGTAAGCAGATTAAAGCGGTGCAGACCGGCGGACCCTCAGGTGGCTGTATCCCTGCGGCGAACTTTGATTCGCCGGTGGACTATGAAAGTCTGGCAAAACTGGGCTCGATCATGGGCTCAGGCGGTGTGGTGGTTGTGGATGAAGATACCTGTATGGTGGACATGGCCCGGTATTTTGTTGATTTTACCAAGGAAGAGTCCTGCGGCAAGTGTGCGCCCTGTCGCGAGGGGCTTAAGCACATGCTTGAGATCCTGACCCGTATTTGTGAGGGGCAGGGCAGTCTGGATGACCTGGATGTACTACAGGATCTGGCCAACCTTATCAAAAAAGCTTCCCTGT
>CAYTSL010000442.1:0-1897 GCA_964440415.1 uncultured Flavobacteriaceae bacterium | reverse complement strand
TTATATTTCGAATCTGAAGAAGGTTTACAAAATAATAGCTTCCCTTTTTATACTGATTTATATCGGATTGATGGCTTATCTGTACCTGGATTTAAATACTGGGAAAGCATATCCAAATAAACCTATCACCATCATTGTTCATTCAAAACCAGGCTCATCCATTGACCTTATGTCAAGGAAGGTTGCAGAGTTGGCCAGAAAATATAGTGACGCGCCATTTGTTGTAGAAAATCGGCCGGGTACACAGGGAGTAGTGGCTATGAATTACGTCATGGATAGAGATCCAGATGGTTATACCTTATTGGGAGTTACCAAGTCATTTATAAGTACTGTAATTGTCAATAAGAGCGACATCTCCATGTCAGATTTTCAGTTTATAGCCAATATGATCTCCGACCCTGAAGCTCTGATCAGTAATCGGGAAAATAAATGGGAATCTATAAACGACATCGTTAGTCAGGCTAATGAAATGAATGGAAAGCAAGTATGGTTAGGTCCGGGAACAGGAGGTAGAGATCACCTAATGGCATTAAAAACCTGGGAGGCTTTAGGTATTAAAGCACAATGGGTAGATTATAAAAGTGGACCACAATCCATTTTGGCTATGTTGCGTAACGAAGCACCTGTTTACGTTGGTAACCCTTCAGATATATTGGGTAAAAAACAGCTTCAAATTATTGCAATAGCTGCTGATAAAAGGCTGGAAGCTTTGCCTGACGTACCTACCTTAAAAGAAAGTGGTTATGACCTCAATGAATCTATGTGGCGCGGTTTTGCTTTTAAAAAAGGAGTGTCTCAGAACGCTGTAGCATATGTATCAGATGTGATGAAAAAAATATCTGAAGATAAAGAATGGCAAACCTACTGCAAAGATGTTTATTCCTTTGCTGACTACCTCGATCCTGAAACGTTTTCAGAAAAAATAAATTATGAAACAGGCGAAACAATCGAATACCTAGAAAAAGCAGGATTACTAAATGCGTATGTTAAGGAAGGAAAAATTCCTTTATGGTCCGTCGCCATATTGTTAGTATTCATTGTTGCATTTCTCCTTGTTTTAATATTGAAATTTGACATCAAAAAGATTAATTATAGCATTATTCTATCAGGTATTTTTATTTGGGTAGCAGGTTTATTTTATTATCAGACTTTGTTGTTTGATATTCCAAAAGGACTCAATATAACTAGTCCTGCACTTATTCCAAGGATTTGGGTGATAGCGTTGTTTGTATTTGCTGTTTGGAATATTATAAATGAGTTGACGGGAAAACGAACAACCCACAAAAAGGGGAATCTAAAAATATTAGGCAAGATACTTTTAGCATTGCTGATTTATTTCATCGCTATACCACAAATAGGATATTTTTTATCAACACCACTATTTTTAATAGGAGGAATGTATATAATGAACTATAGAAAGTGGCCATTGATGATAATTAATTCTTTTGGATTTGTCTTGTTTTCATATGTGGTTTTCGATTTGGTATTACGTATAGAATTACCATTAGGGAATATGTTTTAAGAAAAGTAAAAAAATTAATCCTCGCTTGAGTATTTGACTGATGTGAAGTAAGGAAAAATAAAAACGAATTATGGAAATATTGCACAATTTAGGATTAGGTCTGTCGGAACTGGCACATTTTATGCCTCTGTTAATGATCCTTGTTGGTGTAATAGTCGGAATTATGGTAGGTGTATTACCAGGACTTTCGCCATCTATTGGTGTTGCATTGATGCTTCCAGCAACATTCGGAATGGATCCAATGAGTGCATTAGTATTATTGACATCTGTGTATCTCTCGTCTAATTACGGAGGTTCCATTACAGCCATTGCTATCAATACTCCCGGAACTCCAGGAGCAGTTGCTACAACTTTTGATGGTTATGAATTGACTAA
>CAYTSL010000441.1:0-1898 GCA_964440415.1 uncultured Flavobacteriaceae bacterium | reverse complement strand
TATAAAATTAGTCTATAATTTCTAAATATTGTTACGTATAGTTTCAATAATCCAATCTTTTAATGAATCATCCCATTTCTTATAATTTATATAGAATTGTTCTTTATCATACCAATATAAAAACAAAGGGTCTTTAGGTGAAACATTAACCAACAATTTCCAAATAAGATCCTGATGAGATGCTGCCAATGATGAATGAGGTTGATGCAATGAATAATATAATGAGTTTTCTACCATATCATGTATTTTGTACTCATTACTCCTTTCTAACCTTTCGAGATAGAGCTCAACTCCATTTACTTTTTTTAAAGCTTTAACATCTATTCTATTCAAATAACTTTTGAATAATACCTTATCGTCTAAAATATCTTTAATAGGATGTTTTGCTTCCTTTAATAATTGAGAAAATATAAATTTCTTAATTCGTTGATATCTATCGGTTTGAACTACATGTTCCAAATCGCATTCAATTATTAAATGGTCACGAAGTTTATCCATAAGTTCTGGTTGGGAAATATGAAAAATTAATACTTCATGGCTTGTGTCCTTTATAGCCTCTTTATAAGATTTTTCATTTTCAAACACCACAATTGGAGTTATAAAATCTCTTAATACATAAACACCTCCAAAAGCTTTAGTATAAAAAGAGTCTGTTTCATAATGCAGTTCATGAAGGTCTAAATCTCTATTCCGCAAATCGCCATACTTTTTTGCCGATGTTAGTAATTCTTCATGTATAGATTCATCAATAAAATTGTTGTCCTGTTTAAACTTATCTATTAACTGAAGTTGTTCTTTTTGAATAGAATCAAGGTCATTTATCAATCTTAACCCAATAAATATTCTATTATATTTTAAAACATCTAATGGCTCATAGAATGCATCGATATTCTGGTCAAAGTCTACACAAATTGCGCAATCACGAGTAATATCGTTTATTTTATCCCCATAAACTTTAAATATTAACTTCATTATCTCCCTATCGAAAGAATGAAAAGGAACATAAACAGGTTTGCCTTTTTGTAAAGGGGAAATAATAATTGCATGAGGATTAGCGTCTCCATTATTCAAGTAATGCATGTCCTTCTTTTCTTCGGAAATTTCAGGGCTCCAACCAATACCATCAATTGAGAATTTTTTAAGTTTAGATGGATCAAAGCCTAACTTGACGAGGCATTGGTTATAACGCTCAACCAGTTTACCACTAACAGGTATAAGCTCGCTTTGATATAAATTGGCAACCTTAAATTTTTGCATTACAACAAGTTATTAATTTGTGCATATTGTAATAGCATAATTGTTTTGGCATCAATAATCTCAAAATTATGCATCATTTTAATAGCTTCCTGAAACGATAATTCCATGACTTCAATTTCCTCGTCTTCTGATTCGACTCCTCCTCCATCATTTATCTTCATATCGTCTGTATATTCAGCAATAAATGAATACATTTTTTCTGTTACTGCTCCAGGAGACATATACGATTCCAACACCTTCGTTGCTTTTTCTATCTTATAACCTACTTCTTCTTCAACTTCACGAATGATACATACTTCTGGCTCTTCATTTTTATCCAATGCTCCAGCGCATACCTCAATAGACATTCCGTCGTTTTTATCATTTGCATAAGCAGGCATCCTAAATTGTTTGGTTAGAATTACACTTCCTTTTTCCTTATTATAAAGTAAAATGGAAGTCCCATTACCTCTGTCATAACTCTCACGGGATAAACGTTTCCAACTCCCATCATTAAATCGAAAATCATAATCAATTCTATTTAATGTTGCCCATTCGTTTGAAAGGGAATTATATATTATGTTTTTTAGTTTATCAGTCATTATTACCTTTTTCAAACTGCTCTCTAGCTTCTAAATCGATATTTAATCGATTTACTCTAG
>CAYTSL010000440.1:0-1901 GCA_964440415.1 uncultured Flavobacteriaceae bacterium | reverse complement strand
CATCCGTTTCATAATAATTGTTCAAAACAACTGGGTTTGTTTCGTCATTATCTAAAATTGCCACAATATCGTGGCCAATTCCACTTGCAGTATTAATTCCATTTTCATCTTCTAGAATAGCCAATAAAGATGGTTCTTCATTTGTCACTCCACCAGACACAAAATTTTCATCGTTCAAGTACAATTTTATTGTTGGTCCAATATTATCCTCTGGAGCATTTTCATTCAATCCGCCTATTTTGATATCAAAATTAGAACCAGCATTATCTTGAAGCGGACTATCAGTCCTTGAATAAAAACTAGCTTTTCCTGGTCCAACTGGAATACTAATATCTCTTGGAACAATAAAATCAAATTCAAACTGACCATTAGAGACAGTGGCTTGTCCACGGAAAATAATTGAGCCTAGAGTTGTGAAATCCAAAATTATTCTCTGACCATTTTCAGTAGTGTTGTCATTACCAAGTGTCTGTCTATCTATTTCCTTGTCATAAATAGTAGCTGAAAGAATACCATTATAATCTGACAAGGTCACTCCTGCTTCATTGGTAACTTCCCCACTTAATTTAACTTTACTCAAAGCCTTTAATGTATCTGTAGCCTGTGTAATTGGCACATCGTTAATTTGAGTTAACCTGATATTTGGTTTAGGGAAAGCGAGTTTCATGGCAGGATCACCTATAAAAAAAACAAGCCTTCTTTGAGTGGCATTAGAAATACTTGGGTCTGTTTTTGTTAGTCTTAAGGATTCCGCAATAGACGGGAAATCATTTGATCCAAATGAAAAAAGATATTGGCTTAAAGTATTATTTAAAACAATTCCAGTGCTTACAAATATTTTCCTAGTAGTTGTAATCAATGCTATCGCACCACCATCGGTATTCCAAAATGTAAATTCACCACCTGTTTCTTTAAGGGGGTTATCAAATCTAGTAAATTCACATGTTACTGTAACAAAACAACTAAGTTTACAGACATTATGTAAATTATCAATATCAGGTTTGGAAAAAATTCGTTCTTCCGCCAACCTATCTTCCCCACCATGACCAAAGTAGTTTATTACTAAAGCACCTTGCTCAAAAGAATTAACAAAAGCTTCATTCACTGCTGGATAGCGATCTCCTCCAGCAGAAGATTGTTGCTGATAAGCATCAGAATGAATTTTAGTAACATTAACATTAGGTTTTTGCTGGGCTACTAAATCACCAATATCATTGGTAGTTTGCTGGATAATTTTTTCCCAAGATTGATTCACATCATCGGATACAACCACAAAACTATTCCTCCAACTACCATAAGATGCTTCTTTGTAATACCTTTCTATTTTATCAACCAAGTCAGATGCCCTTTGAGGGGAATCGGCTAATATTCTTCCTACAGCAATATCTAGCTTATCACTATTGCTCATTGTACCTTCAGTAGGATCCATCATTCCAAAGAAGTCATCAGAAATAAATGAATTTGTTAAATTAAAACTACTGTAAGCATGCCAAGATGGAACAAAATTCGTATTTCCAGGAATTCTATCTTTATAGTCAAAAGAGGCATCACCAAATAGACATAAATATTTTAATCTGTTTTCAGGAGCGCTCGCATTTTCATAGACATACCTTACCAAATTCTTAATAGCTGCTGCATCTTGATTTCCTGAACTGAATTCAGTATAGATTTGTTCCAATTCAACAACTTTAACATTGAGATTATACTGGACTCTATTGATTTCAGCCATCCGTTCTGCTTGTGAAACAAATATTTGCGGCGCAACAATTATATAATCCACATCTTCAAATTGTCCCAAAGCATTTTGAAAAATAGTACCCTTAATATTTTGATTTAACACACTGGATCTATTATCCTTTAGAGGATCAAAAAAACTAGAGTTATCAAAAGCAATATAGGTT
>CAYTSL010000439.1:0-1903 GCA_964440415.1 uncultured Flavobacteriaceae bacterium | reverse complement strand
AAAACTTTATGGCAAATTGGGCTGGAGCCATTATGAACGAATATCCAAATTTTTCTATTGTAGGTGAGGAATGGAGTTACAATCCGTTACTAGTTTCATATTGGCAAACAGGAAACAATAATAAAGATGGTTACGAGTCCAACTTAAAATCACCTATGGATTTCCCAATGCAACGTGCTATAGTCCAAGCACTTAATGAAAAGGAATCCTGGGATAAGGGTTTAGTGAAAATGTATGAAGGCTTGGCAAATGATTTTATTTATCCAAAGCCAAAGGATATTATGATCTTTCCTGATAACCATGATATGAGTCGAATTTTTACTCAGTTAAATGAAGATGTTGCCAATACAAAAATGGCTCTTGGATATTTATTAAGCTTGCCAAGAATTGCGCAAGTATATTATGGTACAGAAATCTTAATGAATGATACTGAAAAACCAGGAGACCATGGTTTAATTAGAACAGATTTCCCAGGAGGATGGAAAGGCGACAAAGTAAATGCGTTTACTGGAGAAGGATTGTCTGATGACCAAAAGGACATGCAATCCTTCCTTAAAAAAGTGTTGAATTGTCGCAAATCAAGTAAGGCTATTCACGAAGGAAAAACGGTTCATTTTTCTCCATTTATGGGAACCTATACTTTATTCAGAATTTTAGATGATGAGACTGTTGTTGTTACGTTGAATAAGAATGAAAAGCCAATGACTATTGAACTAAAACGTTTCGGAGAAGTCGGTTTAACTGGGAAAACTTTGAGAAACGTAATTACAGGTGAAGAGTTTACATGGAATGATGATATCACCTTTAATTCAAAGGGAATTACCATTCTAACAACAAAAAAGTAACTAAAACAACTCCTTCCCTTTTTTAAGGGAAGGTGATTTTAATTCTTTTTTCAGAATTAAAATCGGAAGGGTTTAAAAATGAAAAAACTAATAATCTTAATTACACTTATGATTTGTGTTTCCTGTAAAAAGAAACAGGAAACAATAATTCCTCAATCTGAAACTACAATCGTTTCAAAAACTTTGACAAATATTAATTTGGCGGGAGGCACCATTCAGAGAATAGAAAATTTTCCTTCAGAATTCGTTAAACCTCGAAACGTTGATATTTGGTTACCAGAAAACTATTCAGTAGATAAAAAATATGCTGTTCTTTATATGCACGATGGACAAATGCTTTTTGATTCGGCCAAAACTTGGAATAAGCAAGAATGGAAGGTAGATGAAATTGCTTCTCAACTTATGGATGAAAGAAAAGTAAAAGACTTTCTTATGGTTGCTATTTGGAATATTTCCGAATTGCGAAACAGTAATTATTTCCCTGAAGAGGTATATAAAAATATGTCCCAAAAAGATAGAGATTCACTAATTTCTACTGGAAAGAAACATAACTGGATAAATACTATCAACTCTAACAATTATTTGAAGTTTATAGTTGAAGAATTAAAGCCATTTGTAGATGCTCAATTTTCTACTTTTACTAGTGCTGATAATACGAGTGTTATGGGATCGAGTAGAGGAGGGTTGATTTCTTTGTATGCCATTTGTGAATACCCGGAAATATTTGGTTCAGCAGCTTGTTTGTCAACTCATTGGATTGGAACATATACCAATGAAGACAATCAAATTCCAGATGCTATTTTCGAATATATGAATAATAATTTACCAGATTCAAAATCTCATAAAATTTACTTTGATTATGGCACAGAGACATTGGACGCCTTATACTTGCCTTATCAGATAAAGGTCGATGAATTATTATCAAAAAAAGGATATAATGAATCCAATTCTAAAAACTTAAAGTTTGAGGGTGCGGACCATAGCGAGCATTCTTGGAGTCAAAGATTGGATATCCCTTTAACATTTTTATTAGGGAAATAAAATGTCATTCTGAATGA
>CAYTSL010000438.1:0-1910 GCA_964440415.1 uncultured Flavobacteriaceae bacterium | reverse complement strand
GTCTACATTTTAAAGATAAAAATAATTTGACCCCATAAACTAAAAAAAGCAACCTAATTGGTTGCTTTTAACTAAAAAATAATATTTATGTGGTTTTACCTAACTACTAGCTTTCTGGTTGCGGATAGTTTATTTTCTCTAATCTTTAAAATGTAGACACCAGCGCTTAATTCAGAAACATTTAATTCTTTACCAGTAAGCACCTCAGACATCACTTTTTTTCCTAAAACGTCGTAAATGTCAATCTGTTTGATTTCATTTAAGGAGCTTATTATAAAAACTTTATTATTGGTAACCGGGTTAGGGTAAATAGTCAATCCGTCGATACCTTGAGTAATTGAGGAATTAGGAGTCCTTGAAGTTTGTTGCCCATAACTAGATGGCGCAATAAAAAGGAAACTAATAAACAGTAAAGTAAAAAAGTATTTTTTCATCATAAGAAACTCGATTTGGTTTAATAAAGATATATAAAATACGTCAACTTTCGTACCAAAGGATGCTTTATTAGATGAAATGCAATAATTTTTAACATTTTTTAATAGTTTAACAAAATGTTATCAAATTGGTATAAAAGGAAAAATTTAGTCTATTTGAAGTCATATATTTTATATTTACTTTAAATTGTTGTTTAAAGAATTAAAACTTGATGAAAAAGCGAGAGATTAAGATTCTGTTGGTTGATGATGAGCCCGATATATTAGAAATAGTAAGTTATAATCTATCTATGGAAGGCTATCAAGTTATTACAGCTGAAAACGGTTTGGAAGCTGTAAAGAAGGCAAAAAAAGAAAGACCACATCTTATAATTTTGGATGTCATGATGCCTGAAATGGATGGTATTGAAGCTTGTGAGCAAATTCGTAAAAATCCAGATCTCAATGATACAATTATTACCTTTTTAACTGCAAGAGGTGAAGATTATTCCCAATTAGCGGGTTTTGATGCTGGTGCAGATGATTATATCACTAAACCTATAAAGCCAAAATTATTAGTGAGTAAAGTGAAAGCTTTGTTAAGAAGAATTAAGGATAGAGATAGTGATCAGGGAGACATTATTAAAATAAATAACTTAACAATCAACAGAGAGGAATATAAAATCATTTTAAGTGGTAATGAAATAATTTTACCACGAAAAGAATTTGAATTATTATCTTTATTAGCGTCAAAACCAGGTAAAGTATTTAAGAGAGAAGATATTCTGGACAAAGTTTGGGGAAATGAAGTTGTAGTAGGTGGCAGGACCATAGACGTTCATATTAGGAAACTACGAGAAAAAATTGGAGATAAATCCTTTAAAACAGTAAAAGGCGTAGGTTATAAGTTTGTTGATAAATGAGCACTAAAATAAAGAAATCATATAAATTTGCGTTTTACACCGCTCTGTATATAACCATTTTTTTGACACTCATTTTGAGTGTTTTTTTGTACTTCTTTGGTAATTTAGATATTAGGCTAATACTGGTCTTTATTGTTGCCTGTTATATTTTTGCTTTTGCAATTATTCAATATAGAATCGAGAATTTTATTTACAGTCGTGTTAAAAATATATATGATGATTTAACCTTACTAGAATCAAGTTCTTTTAGAAGTCAACCAATCACTACTGATATGGCGACTTTAACACAAGAAATTGACAAATATGCCAGAGATAAAAAAATTGAAATAGAAACTTTAAAGGTTAGAGAAGAATATAGAAAAGAATTTTTAGGCAATGTGTCGCATGAACTTAAAACACCACTTTTTACAGTGCAAGGATATATTTCAACTTTACTTGATGGTGCATTACACGATGAAAACGTTCTTGAAAAATATTTAGAACAAGCCAATAAGGGAGTAGAGAGACTCACCTATATCATTAAGGATCTGGATATGATCACTAAACTGGAAACAGGAGATCTAAGTCTGGATAT
>CAYTSL010000437.1:0-1910 GCA_964440415.1 uncultured Flavobacteriaceae bacterium | reverse complement strand
GCTTTTATTGCGAAGGTTAGAATTGAAGGATTGCGTGATTATGGTGGAGCTTTAAGTCCATTCAATGCATTCCAAATTATTCAAGGTTTAGAAACTTTAGAATTACGTATTAAAAAACATAGTGAAAACGCATTGGAACTGTCGAAGTGGTTACAAAAACAAGAGGATGTTATTTGGGTAAATTACCCAGGTCTTGAAACCAGTCCTTATAAAACATTGGCCGAAAAATACTTGCCAAATGGGCAAAGTGGAATTGTCACCTTTGGAGTAAAAGGAGGTTACGAATCTGCTAAAAAAATTGCAGACACTACGAAACTTTTTTCACTTCTGGCTAATATTGGAGATACCAAGTCTCTAATAATTCATCCTGCAAGTACAACCCATCAACAATTAAATGATGAGGCCCAGGAATCAACAGGAGTTACCAAAGATCTGATTAGACTTTCTGTTGGTATAGAAAATATAGAAGATTTAAAATCTGATCTAATAGAAGCTTTTAAAGAAGTAAAAATCTCTCAATTGGTTTAAAAATGATGAACTTAAAATATTTAGATATTCCTGATTATAGAACCAAAACTGGTAAGACAGCTAATATAAAACTGTCTTACCAGCTTTTTGGTAAAAGTTTGGAAGAAGCACCTATAGTATTGGTGAACCATGCTTTAACAGGCAATTCTAATGTGACAGGAGAAAATGGATGGTGGAACAATCTAATTGGTCAGGACAAAGTAATAGATACCAATTATTATTCTGTTTTGGCATTCAATATTCCAGGAAACGGATTTGATGGTACCAACGAAAGTTTAATAGAAAACTATAAGGACTTCTCTGCCAAGGATATTGCTGAAATTTTTGCTCTAGGCTTGGATAAATTAAACATAAACAACCTTTTTGCAGTAATTGGAGGATCTGTTGGGGGAGGTTTAGCATGGGAGCTAGCTGTGATAAGACCAAATTTAATTGAACATTTAATTCCAATAGCAGCTGATTGGAAATCAACCGATTGGATAATTGCTAATTGCTATATTCAGGATAACATTTTAAATAATTCTAGTCGAGGATTAGAAGATGCAAGAACCCATGCCATGACTTTGTATAGAACACCTGAATCTTTTACAAAAAAGTTTGATAGATCTTTAAGGGAGGATCAATACTATAATGTTGAAAGTTGGTTGAATTATCATGGCAATGAATTGAATAATAGATTTCAACTATCAGCCTACAAAATGATGAACCAAATATTAAAAACAATTGATATTACAGGAGAGGATACTAATTTCATTGATGTAGTTTCCGCAATTAGATCTAATATCCATATTGTAACGATTAATTCAGATTTGTTTTTTAAAGCAGAAGAGAATTGGAAAACCTATGTCGATCTAAAATCAGTGAAGGATAATGTAACCATTGGAGAAATTAAATCCATACATGGTCATGATGCTTTTTTAATTGAATATAGTCAATTGAATAATCTTTTAAAGCCAATATTTCAATCGGAAAAGGTAAATGAATTAACATATAGAAAGGCGATTTAAATATTATGAGCTCAAATAAATTTGAAACAGAAGCGATAAGAACTCAAATTGAACGTTCTCAGTTTTTAGAACATTCAAGTCCTTTGTACTTAACTTCCAGTTTTGTGTTTGAAGATGCCGAGGATATGAGAGCATCATTTGCTGATGAAAAGGAGCGTAATATCTATAGCCGTTTTTCTAACCCAAATACCTCTGAATTTGTAGATAAGATCTGTAAAATGGAAGGGGCTGAAAGGGGTTATGCTTTTGCTACTGGGATGTCCGCAGTTTTTTCAACATTTGCAGCTCTTTTAAATTCGGGAGATCATATTGTGTCTTCCCGATCCGTATTTGGTTCAACACATTCCTTGTTTACAAAGTTTTTACCTAAATGGA
>CAYTSL010000436.1:0-1916 GCA_964440415.1 uncultured Flavobacteriaceae bacterium | reverse complement strand
AAGAAGCCATTCAATGTGCCGATAAATTAAGTAAAAGATTGGATAAGATTGCCAATCGAGACAGTAACCTTCAATGAATTTGAAAATTTGAAAATGAAAAAAAAAAGATTTGAAAATTTGAAGATTTGAAAATGGGTAACGAGCAAGAAATTTTGAAGATCGAAGTATTGTACTAAGCTATAAAGTTTCTTTGTGTCGTATCTTTTACGGCAGTGTAGGTTAAAAAGCGCGTTAAGAAATTCTGAAACCTTCAATGAATTTGAAAATTTGAAGATTTGAAAATGGATAATGATCAAGGCAAAAGAGAAAGAAAAATCTTTTACGAATTTTTCTTCTTTAAAAAACACAAAAAACACCTTCGTAAAAGTTTCTTTTTTAAGGGATGAGTAAAAAAATCAATTCTTACTCTCACCCTCATGCTCTTCCCTTACCTCATCATCCCTGTACCTACAACAGTCATGAACTGAAAGATAGGCCTCTTCAGTGGCTTTGATAACTTTGGTATCATGCCCTACAGCAGCAATGTTTTCAGATATAAGTTCTATATCGGTTTTACGGGCATCATAAATGAGATCCAACTGATGCGTATCTATAGTCCAGACGGCTGATTTGACGCCCTTGGTTCTAATGGCAGCTTTCTCAATCCGCTCCTTACACATAGCGCATACGCCATCAACATCCATGCTGGCTCTGGCATTCTTGTCTTGAGCAAATGCAACATTCATCAAACAAAGCATCAAAATGGTCAAAATCTGTTTCATATTTTTTAGTTTTTATATCAATTTTTTAGTTTAATTTAAAGCGTAATCCTGCATAATACATGCTTCCAAAAATTGGACCATAGACAAAATTGGTGTCAAAATTGGGGCCAAAAGGATCGTCTGCACTGATAATCGGATCAGATTGCCTGATGTTGGTAACGTTTTCCCCGCCCAAATATACTTCAAATTTAGGTGAAAAAACCTTGGTGACCTGTACGTTAAGTGTACCCACCGTTGGTGAGAAATCATCACGCTGATACACTTCCGGACTCAGCGAAGTATCTGGATATCGCTGCTCACTGAGCCAATTGTAAGTGGCATCAAACTTCCAGGGCGCCAGCCTATTTTGGCCAAGATATTCATAGGCCAGATTTACAAATACCCGATGCCCGGGAATCAGGGGTTTTATTCTTCTTCCAACTTGGTAATCGGTCTGAATATTGTAGTATTTATAAGCGGTTCTCAAATCAAATCGGTTCGCGATGCTATAGTTGAGTTCAAGTTGAAAGCTGTTCGCAAAACTCTGGCCCTCCAGATTGTAAAAGTTGATCTCATAAGGGTTTTCCCAGTCAACTACTACTTGGTTTTCAAATGTTGTTCGGTAAAAATCAAGGGTGACGTCCGCCTTGCGTCCAAAGAGGTTAAACCCTTGTAAATAACTAAAGCCGAAATTCCAGGCAATTTCAGGGTCCAACCCGTAGATCTGTCCACCCGAATTGAAAATGTTGATCTGTCTTGAACTCGCAAACAAATTTTGATTTTCTGCAAAGATATTGGCAATGCGTTTTCCACGACCAATCGAAGCCCTGAGAGCGGCCTTTTCCCAAGGCGTATAGCGCATGTGTAAACGCGGCGTTATAAAAAAGCCTAACCTGTTGTGCTGATCCGCGCGAAGCCCGGCCGTCATCGTAAAGTTTTCCAGATTGTCAAAGGCGTATTCAAAAAAACCTCCTATAGAATTGTCGTTTCTTTCAAATTGAGTGGTCTCAACAAACTCGTCATAGTAGTCATAGGTGAAGCCGATCCCTGTCTTAATTTTGTGCCTGGAATCTGAAATAATCGAATTGTAAATGAGATTGGAGTAAAAACTCTTGTGTTTAATATCATAGATACGCAGCCCAAAATAAGAGTTCTGTTGATGATGACTATAGGCCA
>CAYTSL010000435.1:0-1923 GCA_964440415.1 uncultured Flavobacteriaceae bacterium | reverse complement strand
TATAACAAACTATTATTCAAAGAAAAACTGACCAAAATGACTACGCAATTGCGTTGCTGCCGCTCTTTTGGGACGTTTGTTCCATCATTTTACAATGCATTTTAATATAACTAACATTCTAATTGATTTAATTCCAACTGGAATTTTATTTGTATATGTTCCAATGAAAAAGAAATTATTTAATTAACTGTTATTTAGAAGTTTAAACATTTGATAAATTGAAATATAAGTTTTAAATTTATAGCTGATTCAAATATAAAAATTAATCCAATGAAACCATCCTCTCTCTACTATCTCGTGTTTATTACACTATTACTTTCTGGCAACGTTTTTTCTCAAACTTTTACCATGGGGAAAAAATGTCGCGCTAGTTTAGAAGTTGCTCAAAGTGCACTCGCAAATGCACAATATAATGAAGCATTATCTTATTTTGATACGTTTAGGTCAAAATGCAAAACAAAAGACGCCAAGGAAGTTGGAGCCTATGGAAAGGCTGAAGCTTTAAATAAATTGGAGCGCTATAATGAAGCCATTGTTGAAGCAGATAAAGCTTTAGATATTAGCAAAAACACAAGCTTAAACGGGTATTTTCAGAAAGCAACCGCATTAAGTAAATTAGGTAGAGACAATGAATCTAAAATTGCATTAGAACAAATACTTAAGTTAACAGAAAACAACGAAAATGTTACTCAACGTGCTTCAAATTACGCTTTAATGGCTGCTTTTTACGAACGTAAGATGAATGACATTAACTCCGCTCAAAAATACTTGGACAAAGCCAAATCACTAGATGCGAATAACATTGATTATATTATTCAGGAAGGTGGCATGTATGCATCTCAAGGGAATTACGAACGTGCTTTTAAGAGTTATGATTCAGCCGTAAACTTGGATGGCAATTCAAAAGATTTATACATTGCTAGGAGCAATGCAAGAATAAAACAATTGGATTCAAAATATGGTACCACCAAAGCACAAGACTTGAGAAATAAAATGACTAATTTGGAAAAAACCAATCTTTGTGTTGAATTAACAAAAGCCATAGAATTAGGCTATAAAGACATGCGCAAAGAATTGTTTAAAGCTTTAATCTGTAAATAAAACTAAACTTTATTCTCATGAGAAAAACAATTACTATATTTTTTACAATGTTGATGCTCATAAGCTGCGGCACTTTGAACAAGCAACAAAAAGGAACCATTATTGGAGGTGGTGGTGGCGCATTGATAGGAGCCGTCGTGACTGGAGGAAGCGTCTGGGGTGTTTTAGCTGGAGCTGCTATTGGTGGTGTAGCTGGAAATCTTATTGGCAAAAAAATGGATAAACAATCTAAAGAATTAACTCAAGCCATCCCTAATGCTGAAATTAATAGAATAGGTGAAGGTATAAATGTGACGTTTGATTCAAGTTTAGCGTTTAAAATTAATTCTGCAGAATTGAATAGTAGTTATAAAGATGACTTGTCTAGTGCAGCTGAAGTATTTAAAAATTATTCTGATACAAATATTTTAATTGAAGGACATACAGATGATTCTGGATCGGCTGAATTTAATATGTCTTTATCTGAAAAAAGAGCTAAAACAGTTGCAGATTATTTAGTATCCCAAGGTATTGATGCATCTCGATTAACCACTAAATGGTATGGCGAAGACCAGCCAAAGTATCCAAATGACGACGCCAATAGAGAAAAAAATAGACGTGTTGAACTTGCTATTTATGCTAATGAAGATATGAAAAAAGACGCAGTAGAGGGTAAAAATTAATCTATATGCTTCTTAAATACGATATTCAAAAAAGTAGTTTCAGAAAGCTATAGAAACATAGTTAATTATAGATACCATTATTTAAAAACCTCAAGAATTAGTACAAAGAATAGAAGTAGACATTTATATTTAAACATGAGTTTAAAAACGGATGTAACTA
>CAYTSL010000434.1:0-1929 GCA_964440415.1 uncultured Flavobacteriaceae bacterium | reverse complement strand
TTGAGAAAAAAGACTCAAGGATGATAAAATAAGAATGAGGGAAATAATCTTTTTCATACTCAATAGCAAAAGCTACCAAATATATCATAAATCTCTTTGTTTTAATAATCTATAAGATAAAAAGATCAAAAGAGCCGTCCAACATAAAACTATAACCACTTCTTGAGTATGAACAGCATAATCATAGGCCAAATCTACTTTATCAGGAAATTTGGACATGGCTGCACGCTGAAAAGGTTGATCAATTAATTTATACATGGATTTTAGTGGGAAGAAATTCTGAATTTTTTCGGCAATATCAGAATCAAATTTCCAGGTAATCAATCCAAATGTTATCCATTCAAAAATGTATAATATAAACAGAAAACCCAATGCAAAAGCAGATCTTTTAAGAAGCATTGCAAAAAACAAACATAAACTAAAGAATCCAACCAGTTTCACGAAATAAGCTATTAAGAATTCAGTGCCTCTTAAGATTAATCTGAATTCATCAATACTTGAGTAATAGAGCCCTATACATAATGAAATTATAAAAATCAGAATTGTTGATAATAGTGAAAAGAAAACAATTGTGTAAAATTTGGACAGTATAAATTCTTTTTTGCTCAACCCATCTATTAAATTTTGTTTAAGCGTCTTATTGCTGTATTCATTTCCAATCATACTTACAACTACAATAGCGAAGAAGAATTTAAATTGTGATGTAAAAAAGGTAGTAATATGCCAAATTATTGGAAAATCAAAAATGCCTAATTCTCCCAGTTCAAGAGTGAAAAACCCAAAGAAATTAATTTTAATAGCCGATAACAGAATCACGAAAAACGGCAAAATAAAAGATATAAATATTAGTACCTTACTAGCAGTATTAGATAGTAATTTCTGTAATTCCAGATTTAGTAATCTCAACATATAATGATTGATTTTTTTATTGGATTATTTATTGTTTGTCAAGTGTAAAAATTGTTCTTCTAAACTTTCTTTTCTCATGACTAAATGAGATAGCACAAAGCCCTTTTCAAACAATAATTTATTGAATTCTGAAGCTTCTATTGGAGTTTTTAGAAACGCCGTGAGCAAACCTCCTTCATCTTTAACATGATCTATATAATCAACTGTATTAAGAAACTCTTTTAATTTGTCATGATCTTGACACTTTAATTCAAAAAATCCATGACTTGATATCATTTCATCAACTCTTCCTGAATATAGTTTTTCACCTTTTCTAAGCACTACAACATGTGAACATACTTTTTCCACTTCATCTAAAAGGTGGGAAGCCAAAAGAATTGTAGTCCCATTTTTAGCAATGTCCTTAATAAGTTCTCTAATCTGATGAATTCCTTGAGGGTCTAAACCATTGGTAGGTTCATCTAAAATAAGTATTTCAGGATTGTTTAAAAGTGCAGAGGCGATAGCTAACCTTTGTTTCATCCCTAATGAATAAGTACGGAATTTACTATCTCTTCTGTCTAACAATCCTACCAACTCTAATTTGTCGTCTATTTTACCAGAATCTACACCTTTTATTTTGCAAACTAATTTCAGATTTTGGTATGCAGACATATACGGATAGAAGTTTGGACGCTCTATAATTGCTCCTACTTTTTTCAAGGCATCATGTGTACTTACATTTCCATCAAACCAATGAAATTCTCCATTTGTTTTATTTACAACATTTAACACCATTCCTAATGTAGTAGATTTACCACTACCATTTGGCCCAAGAATACCGTAAACATTCCCTTTATTAATTGTAAATGACAAATCTTTTACAGCGGTTAAGTAACCAAACTTTTTTGTAAGATTATTGATGGTAAGAATTGACTCCAAAGTGTTTTGATTTTTGATTGGTAATAAATATACGACGAAGCTACTTCAAAATTGTTACAAGATTATAAATAAAAGCTTTAAATTTGAATCTATGCAAGA